>JAJCYL010000397.1 GCA_029262955.1 Cytophagales bacterium
CTTCAGCATCACCCTGAAATAGCAAACCAGTCGCGGTTGATAGCAATCCTCCATTGTAATGAAACAATTGGTCAATTCCCCAGGCGTCTTCCATAGCCACCGGGTCCCAAGCCACCAGGCGCCCCTTTGAGTTCCCTGGTACCGGGGCATCAGGATGATCATCATAGATAGTCTCGTTATAAGTCTTGATTGGACTGCTGATGTTATAACCTACTCCGCTTAAAAGTGCTGAAGGCGAGTCAAAACCCACCTCGGGGTCAAAAGCATGAGCGGAAGCACGATTTAAAGTTGGGATGTAAACATATCCGGTTTTGGGGTTGTAAGACATGGGATGCCAGTTATGGCCACCATGTGTACTAGGGGTGATCCAGTGGGTTTTCCCATCTTCATACCTTGACCCTGGCACTTCAATCGGTCTGCCATCATCCCCAATTCCCGTTGCCCAATTCATATAAGTATAAGCTTTGGCTGAAATCAATTCCCCGTTGTTTCGGTCAATCACATAAAAGAATCCATTTTTAGGGGCTTGCATCAGGACTTTTCTTGATTGCCCGTCCATCTCTAAATCCGTCAGAATTATCGGTTGAGTCGCAGTATAGTCCCAGGTATCTCCAGGTGTTGTTTGATAGTGCCACTTGTAAGAACCATCATCGGGGTTTAAAGCTACAATGCTGGAAAGATATTGGTTATCCCCTCCACCAGGGCTTCTCACTTTACGGTCCCAGTGCGTACCGTTCCCTACACCGATTAGCACCTGGTCCAGCTCAGCATCATAAACAATGGCATCCCAGACTGTTCCTCCACCTCCCTGCTTCCACCATTCTCCGTTCCAGGTTTTGGCAGCGTTTTCTAAGTCAGGATGTTCGAAAGGCATTGACGGGTCTCCAGGAACGGTGTAAAATCGCCACTTTTCTTCTCCACTGGTTGCATCATAAGCGGTGACATAGCCTCTCGCTTTATACTCAGCACCACCGTTACCAATTAATACCATTCCCTTAATAATGCGGGGTGCACCGGTTATGGAATACTTATATCCGTTTTCATTGGAGACAGTTATGACATTCCAGTTAACAGTTCCATCTACCGCATTTAAGGAGATTAATCTCCCGTCAAGAGTCCCTGATATAATGGCTCCCTTATACAGCGCCACCCCCCTATTAACCACGCCACAACAAAATGTAGGAGCTCTTTCTCTTGGAACTTCCGGGTCATACTTCCATATAATTTCCCCTTTTCTTACATCAACCGAATAGACCACACTCCATGGTCCGGTGAAGAACATGATTCCATCTACCACCAGGGGTGTGGCCTGAATTCCACGTTTAGTTCCCAATTCAATGGCCCAGGCAAGACCCAATTCTTTCACATTTTCTGTTGTGATCTGGTCTAACTTACTGTACCGGGTTTCTTTATAGTTGCCTCCATAGGTAAGCCAGTCTCCCTGATTCTGATCAGCATCCAGAATGGCCTGATCATCAACTCTTTCGGTAACCAACCGGATATGATCTGGAGAGCCTTTTGTATGCTCATTTGTAGTACAGCTCAAAAATGAACTTACAAGTATTAAGGCAACTGAGGCATTTATCTCTTTCATGGGAATCGTTTTTGCCAGCAGAAAATTGCCGAATAGATCTTTCAATTGCAAGTATTTTTATAAACTCAAAGCCGATCTATCGAGCACTTTTCGTGAACTTACCCCATAACAATCTTACGCAGGCCGTCACGATCATTAAGTTGAAGGCATACGGTTCCTGCTAAATGTCTAAAAGGATTTAATGGATCTATAATGTGCTAATGAATTCCCTTCAGGGGTGCACCACAAATATCCGGTTCGGGATGTCTATGGTGATTTTCATATCGCGGAACATCCCACTACCCATGAGTGCGTTGTAGATTAGGCCCTCTCGAAAAATTGTCCTTACATTTTCCTTCCTGAGCGATGCGGAACCTTCCCCAATCATAATTGAATTGAGCGTGTAGATATAATCTGTACGCTTTTCGCCAGACAGCTGTGTAACATAAGGTTGAGCAACTGCTGAGGCAGTATCTAATTCCAGCTCTTTAACATACCCTGGATTGACAATAAAAGCACCATAACCACTTCCTGTATCAAATTCTGCCAGCATTGTAATTTCATCGTTCAGACGAATGGGTATAAAAATGTCTAAAAGGATATCTGCATGCTGTTTCACACTTATGGGAAGAGTAAAAGAGCCATCGGCCTGAATATCTTGAGCCACCTCCTTTGCCAAAACCAGCTTACTTTGCTTAAAATCTATGGTAAATGGTTGGTCTTCAAAGAATTTTAAAGACAACAAACCATCGATACCAAAATCATCAAGAGGGGGATAGATACCAACTATAGGATTGTTTTGGATGAATTCCCCAACTGACATTGAAGGTATGGTGAATAATTCTCCGTTCAGCCTATCACCATCATGCCTGAAACCGGTAAAGTAACCAGCCTTTTCTGCATACTTTTTAACCTTATCAAACATGCTGGTTGATAATACATTCACACCGGCACCTGTATCCAGAATGAAGTTGCCTTTAATTGTATCCACCAAATTCACTTCAACTACCATATGGCCTTCATCGGTGATGTAGATAGGATACTCTTGAGACTTAGCGATGAATCCGCTTAGTAGAAGTACAATAAAAGCAAGACTAGTCAGGTACTGCAACCGCCCAATATTCATAATGACCATAATTATTTGTAGTCAAAATAATATCTGAGGCATCTCCCTAGCAACTTTAAGAAGTCTTAAAATTACTTTTGGGACTAATAAAACTCAGTAACGTCTTTGACACTATTCGATATTGATCTTCAAGCAGTCCTGAAAGGCATCCAATTTCTTTTGGGGATCCAGCTGATCGTGGTTGCTGGCATACTCCTGGCAATGAAGTCTACCGGTCCCAAGAAGTTTTTGGCAATGCTGTGCCTGATTCATGGTCTCTGGTTTTTTAAACATGCCTTTTCGGGTATCTGGGAAAACAACTTCTTGCTATTTCTCCTCATTGGTCCTGGCAAGCCCATTTTTGTAGGGTCTATCCTATTGTTTTACTTTAAAACGATAAGCGGAAACCTTGAAAGAAAGTACATATATCGTCACCTCATGGTCCCGGCCTCTTATTATGTAATGCTCATCTTATCGGGATTTCTTTTTAGAGATCAATTTTCAACTGATGTCAGTTTGAAGCTTTCAATCCTTTATTCCGGAATTGTACTTCTAATATTTTGGTACTATTTCCTTATTACAAAAAAAGAAATTCACCAGAATGTCAGGAAGATCATTATCCCTAAAGCCTACAAGAAGACCCTCTATCTCTTCAACTCATTGTACTTCTTCCTTTAGCAAATACCAATTTGGGATATGTATTCCAGGATTCTCCAGGCTGATGTTTTAACAGATTCCACCTATTTAATCCTTAGCAATTTGTACAATAGCTTTTTCAAATACATTGGCTATTATTCCTCCTACATCTACATTCATGTTTTAGGCTATTTTTTGTTTTTGTATGCAATGAGTGAATGGTCATTCTTAAAGAAAATTTTCCTTCCAAAAGAAACACTTATTAATCAGAAGGTATTTGACCAAAAGGAATCGATAGACCGAAAGATCCATGAATATTTTTATTTGAATGAAAATTTCAAAGACCCGGAAATAAGCCTGTCATCTTGCTCAAAAGCCCTAAACATAACTAAGGATGAACTGATAGATTACTTAACTCTAACGAAG
Source organism: Cytophagales bacterium (assembly GCA_029262955.1). GTDB lineage: Bacteria > Bacteroidota > Bacteroidia > Cytophagales > Cyclobacteriaceae > JAJCYL01. The sequence goes on from JAJCYL010000397.1 coordinate 3,741, forward strand.
CGAGGTATGTTTAAAGATTTTGTAAACAAATTAAGAACTGAGGAGGTAAAGAAATTAATCCTCAATGACCACCACCAGAAATATGATCTGGTTGGTGTGGCATCTCAATGCGGTTTTAATTCCAAATCAACATTTTTCAGAGTATTTAAGAATATAGAAGGAATAACCCCTCGGGAATATCAGAAAAAGCATAGAATGCATAATTAAGAATGAGAAACGGGGTCAATGAGCTGCACCCAAAACCTTCAATTGATGCTTAATAGTAGTATTCTCAGGACTTAACTCAAGGGCCCTGATATAATACTCAATGGCTTTCTTGGTGTTGTTCTCCAGATAATGGTCCGGTTAAGTTATAAGCTCTATCTTTTTTTAAACTTAACCGAAACAAAATAAAAATCTACTAATAAATTATGTTTCTTCACCAACTTCTACTTCGGGATTCCAGACTCCGGATCTCGCTACCTCTTCAACATACTCAGAAAACTTCTTTGGTTTTCTTCCAAGCACTTTTTCAATATCATGGGTGATGACCATATTTCTTTCGTCCCCAAGCACTTCAGTAAATAGATAGTTAATTAACCATCTATAATCCGAGGGTACTCCAAACTCTTCCAGCATCTTTGAGTAAGCGCCTAAAGTAATTGAAGTGAAATCAATAGTTCGACCGGTTGCTCTCGCGATCTCATCAATCACTTCTTTGAAAGTCAATAGTCTTGATCCGGTTAGCTCATAAATCTGACCCTTGTGTGTTTCATCAAGAAGGGCCTCAACCGCAACATCAGCAATATCATCAGTGTCCACATAAGGTACTTTCACATCTGCCTGAGGTAAGGCGACATGCCCGGCGATAATTGGATCCAGGAAGAAACTCTCACTAAAATTTTGATTAAACCAACTGGCTCGAATAATGGTGTAATCCATTCCTGAATTAATAACAACCTGTTCACACAACTCAGCCTCTCTCTCCCCTTTCCCGGAAAGTAAGACAAGCTTCTTCACCCCGGCGATTTTTGCCTCCCTGGTCAAACCTTCAATCGCTTCTAAAGCGCCAGGAACCGCAAGATCCGGCTGAAAGGTGATGTACACCTGATCAATACCAACTAATGTCTCTGTCCAAGTTGAGCTTTCTTGCCAGTCAAAAGCCGGGTTGGCATTGCGTGAGCCTACTCTTACTTTTCGATTTAACCTAGATAAGCGTTCAACCACTTTCCGTCCGGTTTTTCCAGTTCCTCCAATTACTAATGTCCTCTTGTTTGTCATGATTAATTATTTAAAAGTTTGAATTCGAATTATTATCTGCTCCCAACCAATAGGGCGATCAGGCTTAAAACAAAGGCCACTATCGCCGAGAAAGTCCGAATACGATGCCAGACATTCCATTTGCTTTCGTAGTTGATTCTAAACTCTCCCAATCCATTGGAGGTCAAATCATCGAGGTTGACAGCATCAAGTGCATCGTTTAGAGGTATATTGCCAAAAACGGTAACACCAAATGTTCCAATAAGATAGGTCAAAATTGCTCCCAGGAGTATTCCAAAAACAAGATTGACTCCCACCTTGTAATGGAGATAGACTGAAATGACCAATAGGATCAGGCTCCCAAAAAAGCTGAGATAGAATGCCGGATTTAGAATAGCACGATTAATATTCTGCATTACCTCCAGGTAACTACTATCAGAGATCCTTTTTGTCCCTGGAATCACAGACACTTCCCAGGCATAAAAGAGGCCAGCAGATAATCCGGTTAAAACGATGGTAAGGGTTAGAATTGTTAGTCTCATATATATCATGTTTAGATTACTGAGACAAAAATGCAGCCTATTCTATGAGCGCATTGGTTCGAAAGGGATCAAGATTTGTTCGAAAAGGATTAGTGCTTTATTTCGCTGGGTCGGAATCCGTATTTGGTTGCAAACGCATTCGAAAAGGAACTCAAACTATCATATCCAACCTGCCAGGCGGCCTCCTGGATAGTGACATCTCCTTTTCTTAAAAGATCATGGGCCTTTTTGAGACGTTCATTCTGAAGGTACTTAAAAACAGGTACTCCAAACAGTTCTTTGAAATTTTTCTTCAACTTGAAACTGTTCAGGCCGATTTGCCTGGATAATTCAGTTAATGAAGGTGGGGTCTCCAGATTACCAATTAGTATCTCCTTGGCCTGATAAAGTTTTTCACGTTCGGCGTCCTTAATCGTATCTTCCTTCGTAGTGGACAAATATCCAAAGAAATGTGACAAGAGCGCTGTCATTTGGCTCCTGAAAAACATCATCTTAGTCCTACCTTCATAATGAATATTGAATACCTGGTCCAGGGCAATCTGCATTTCCGGAGTCATATTAAAGTTGGGCCCCTCTACATAGTGGTCACTTGGGTTCACCAGTTGATTCAATACCCGGGCGAAAAGTTCACCCTCCTGATTTGGAAGTTTTTCTATATTCCTCACCGCCGTAGCTATTACAATACACTCCAAAGGTTTAGTCGCCGATACCGTGTGCTCAAACTCAACCTGCTCATCAGCATAGAATGATAGGGCTATGCCTTGTGTCCTATGGAAGTCTCTTTTTTTATCGCCATATTTTACAGTTAGGTCCACATTCCCGGAACCATAAAATGCTACACCAATCACCGGTTCATCAAAAGTGCAGGAATCGATAGTGGTCTCTTTACTCGATGATTCCTCAACTAAGACTGTAAAGTCGTTAATGTCAATAATATCCCTGGTCATTAGTGTCACCAAAATTAAAATAAAGAATGCTGATATCGACGTATTATAACTTGAAGTCAATTAGTTCAACAACATCAAAACCAAGGGCATAGTAACCAGGGCTATGACTGTTTCTACCGTTATAATGGTTGCCATCAACTTTTGATCGCCATTCAAGTGTCCAGCCAGAATATAGGCCGACACTGCACACGGTACTGATGATGCCAGCACAGCAATGGACAAGGTCATTTGATCAGATTCAATTGAATTGAATATAAAAAAAGCTATTGCTGGCATAACCAGGAGTTTTACTAAAGAAGTAATAGAGATTGGATAGATATCACTCATATTGTCAATTCTACGAAGCCCGGTGCCCACTGAAATAAGCCCCATTGGTAGCGCCGCACTTGAAAGGATACTAAAAGTATCATGACTAACATAGGGTAACCCAATCCCAGTGGCATTTAATAGAATTCCAATAAAACACGCAACCACTAACGGATTACTTACAATGCTCTGCAAAATTCCCCACAGCCCTTTTGATGGCCCGGGGACAAAATAAGCAAATGCAACAATGCAAAGAATATTAACAAGCGGAATAACTCCGGCCAGACCAAGAGCTGTTAAAGCCAACCCTTCTGAACCAAAGAGAGCAGCTGCTGCCGCCAGTGCCACATAGGTATTGGGTCTGATACTTCCTTGAAAAACTGAGGTGAAAGAGGCCGCACTAACAGGCAGTAATGGTCTTAAGAGTAAGATGAAAATTGCGGTTAAAAAAACTACAAGCATTAAGAGACCTGATAGG
>JAJCYL010000398.1 GCA_029262955.1 Cytophagales bacterium
CAAAGACCTTCTTGTCGATTGTATGCAGTTTTGTCAGCGGAAAAAAGGCCTTGAGATATATGCTTGGTGTATTATGAGCAATCATGTTCATATGATCATTGGGACTAACGGAGATTCTAAGATGGAGGACATTATCCGAGATTTTAAAAAATTCACTTCACATCAAATTACCAAGAGTATTGAGTATAGTCAGGAAGAAAGTAGAAAAGAATGGATGCTGTGGATGTTCAAACAAGCAGGAGACAGGAACTCAAACAATAAGAATTATCAATTTTGGAGGCAGGATAATAGACCAATAGAACTTTCCAATAAACCATTATGGATCAAAAATTGAATTATATACACAATAATCCAGTTGATGCGGGGATAGTATTGTCTGCTGAAGAGTACCTGTATAGCAGTGCTAAAAATTATTCGGGTATGGAAAATGAGAGTTTGCTAAATGTCATGTTAATCGAATAAGCACAAGTGACGTTTCACTGAACACTTGCGCCAGGAACGGGGATTGAGCTGGTAATTACTAATCCTCCGATCTAAGAGGAATTTAGGTAGTCTCATCCATGTTCAGAACTGACACTTATGCCAATGCTACCATTTTCCAGCATAATCGAGCTCTTCCCCAAAATCCATATTTAGATAGTCATATTTTAACCTCGTAATCTGCCTGAAGTGGTGGTAATCGTGTGCCAGCCAATTGGCAAGGAACATCTTAGCCGTCATTGGTCCGAACGTTGGATGTTGTGAAATACTGTCCCATTTCGGCAAGGATAAATTCCGGAGCCACTCAACGGACTGTTCTCGTTCTGTAAGAAAGTCATCCAACATTTGCTTATAATTTTTATCTATGTAATGTCGGTTGTGTACCCAACCCACTGGATCGATGGGAGGCATCGCTTGTTCGGGAGTTTCTAACGTATGTTTAACACGAGCCCTGAAATCTTCCCGTTCTTCATCATACAAGTGACAAACTATTTCCAGCAAACACCATTTGTCCGGCGACTGTTTCCAGAGATAACCTGCTTCAGAGATATTTTCCAAAAGTCCTTGAAATACACTGCTATTTTTTTGGAGCTGCCCTGTTATGTACTGAGTTTCCATACCCTCAAATTTAAATCGAACTACTCCATTCTAATAGTAGCAATTTTATGTCTAATTGAGCTACTCGTTCTTATGCCTTCTGTAATTCTCTCTTATACTCAGATGGCGACATACCCCTTGACTTCTTAAATTGTTTGTTAAAGTAAGATGGGTCATTAAATCCAGATTCATACATGGTTTCAGAAATGGAATAATCCTTCAAATTCATCATCTCTATAGCCTTATTAATTCGAAATTCGTTAATGAATTGTACAAAGCTTTTCTGGTTAACCTTCTTGAAGAATCGACAGAATGAATTCGTGGTTAACCCCACCATTTCAGCCACTTCGGCTACGCTAATATTATTCTTATAATGTCCCTCCACATACTCGTATATCCTATTCACCCTGCTGTAGTCATTTACATTTGTACCAACTGTAATTCCGGAAACACCTATTTGAAGACAATCTTTGGTTGTTGACAATTCAAATAGAATTTCCAGTAGCCTGCATAATTGGATAGGCTTTGGAAGATCAACCAGGTTAATCAGTTGGGCTGATAATTGTGATCTTACCTCATGCCCAAACAACAAACCAGACTGCGACAATTTGCTAACCTCATTGATTTTTTTGAATTCAGGAAATTTTGAGAGCAGATCTTTTAAGAGTGTCTCTTTGAATTGAATAACCACTTCAATATTGTCCTGGTGATCAAAATTGGTGAATGGCATGTGAGGAATATGTGGACCTAAAAATATAAGAATGCCATCCTCATATTTAGAGTAATAACTACCAACCTGGATGGGACCCTTACCGTTTTTAATGTACACCAATTCATACTCGGCATGTATATGCCAATACGAGCTGTTACACGGTTGGTTAATATCAAACCTGGCAGCATAGAAGGATTGACCATCTGGATTTTCGATCCGCTCAACTATTGGCTCCATATATGGGTAAAATTATCATATAATTTAGGTTTGTGCGTTGAAATAGGAATATATTATCCAATTACCTGAATAGATTGACCAATTAATAACTCCGGAGGATTGCTCTTTTTGTCCTTAATGAAAGCACACAGAATAGCAGTCTCAGCTCTTTTCTTCATCAACGGGTTCCTTCATGCAAACTGGGCATCCCGATTACCTGAATTTCAGAATTTATTGGATATCAATAACAGTCAATTGGGATCATTGCTCTTTGCCCTGGCAGTTGGTGCTTTGACTGCTATGCCATTCACGGGATGGGTCTCCAACAGCCTGGGAAGTGCTACCGTCACCCGTCTTGCAGGACTATTACTTTGTGTTGCTGTTGCGGTGCTTGCATTAAGTGATAACCTAATTATAGAAGGATTGATCTTCTTTTTCATCGGAATTGGCAATGGCTCCATGGATGTGGCAATGAATGAACAAGCTGTTCTTGTTGAAAGGAGCTATAAGAAGCCAATAATGTCCTCTTTTCATGCTTATTGGAGTATTGGGATGGCTCTTGGAGCTGGCAGCGGGGCATTATTTTCAAAGTTTGACATTACCCTTGTCAATCACTTATGGACAGTCGTGTTGATTTCTTTGGTCGTAGTAGTGTTGGCCACTGGAAAATTAATTGTCACTGTAAAGGAACATTCCGGACACGGGATAAGTGGATTTATGCTACCAACCAGGGCCATAGTACCCTTGGGTTTAATAGCATTCTGTGGAATGTTAGGTGAAGGTTCAATCATTGATTGGTCTGCTATTTATATGAATAAGGTGGTAGGTGAATCAGAGGCGATGGGAGCTATTGCATTTGGATCTTTTAGTGCCGCGATGATGATTGGGAGAATTGCCGGGGATTACTTCACTCACCAACTGGGAAAAATAAATTTATTAATCTTTGACGCCATACTTTCGGTAATTGGTTTGTCGATAGTCATCCTGTTTGTCTCACCATTTACGACGCTGTTAGGATTCTTTTTGGCTGGGCTGGGATTATCTACGGTTGTTCCCATCATCTACACCACGGCAGGAAACAGTCCTGGAGTTACACCCAGCGTAGGTATTGCCATGGCTTCTACTATTGGCTATTCCGGGTTCTTTGTAGGACCACCTACGATTGGTTACCTGGCCGATGCCTATGGATTGAGATTCGGATTGATTTTTTCTTTATGCCTCCTCTTTGTGATGCTTGTCTTAGTTCTGACCAGAGGTTTCAAGCACAACTAGAAATACTTGCTATTACCTGTTATGTGCATTAGAATGATCTGAAGAATCCGAAAAACGCAATCAATTCCGTCCCCCTATCGAGTTCGAGGCAATCTCATTTAAGGATAAATGAGATATCCGACAAAACAGCTCCTTTTGAAAAAATAAGGACTATTTTTCGAGTATGACGTATTCTTTATTTCACATAAGGTTTACTCTTCCTGTTTGGATGGAATAGCAATAGACTTTACAGCTGTCAGCGGAGGCGCCGAATCTGTCCCCGCATCCGTATAAGAAGCCTTAATGATCATCACATTATCACCCTCATTGCTAGAAGGGGTAATGGTTCCACTCAAGGGAAGTGATCGTTTATCAGACTCAGCTAATGAAAGTATGTAGGCAATGATCTGGTTAGACTCAGTTGAGGCAATCTTAGGATGAGCCGGCATACTTACTTCACCCCAAATACCAGTACTGCCATATTTGATCTTGCTGCGGAGATAGCTTTCGATCCTCGACCTATTCTTGTATTTTTCCGCAACCGCAACATAGCTTGGACCAATAGAAGATTCCTTCTCTTTGTGACAAGCCTTGCAATCCATATCCTGCATGATTGATTTACCAATCACCGCATCCGAAACTTGTTGATGACCCAACGATAAGGATGCCTTGTCCTGACTTTCCAGGTAATCGACAGACACAAAAACTTTAGTTTGGTCGACTTTGTTATCGTCAGTAACTAATACCTTGTAGGAAAGTGGCATTCCTACCTCAAAAGTGCCCTCATCATTGTCAATTTCGATTGAAATCTTAGGCTGGTCATTCCCGGCCACAACTGAGATAAATGAGCTCCGCGAAACAGCCTCATTTGCATCCTTAACCTCAACATAAACTTTATACTCTCCGGCTTGGTCAAATCTATAAGTTACACTTGGTCCTTCAGTTTCTTGTTGATTACCGTCTCCAAAACTCCAGATATATTTAAGTTCATCATTTTCCGGATCCAGGGCCTCCACTCTGGCCCTTATTTCCAAAGGAGTTTTTCCAGACATCGGATTAATCTGAATTTCACTAATAACAGGTGGTCTGTTTCCAGGATTGTACTGTATGAACCCAAGGCTCGAGTCATCATTTCTGAGGAACCATCCCGATCCATATTCGAGAAGGTAGATAGTGCCATCGGAACCAACCTCCATGTCAATTAGATTATTGACTTTAATATTTGAGGCAAAGGGCTCCATCTTATTAAAGGTACCATCTGAAAAAAAGCTAACCGCTTTCATCCATCCTCTCATCCATTCGTAAATAATCACCTTACCATCATAATATTCCGGTAGCGCATTGTCACCGCTATACATATCCGCATAGTGCGTCGGACCTGCCATTGCATTTCTACCACCTGTCTCCACTTGAGGAAATTCCTTTGATTCAACATATGGATAATAAATATACGCCGGCATTGCTGGTGGTAATTCAGTTAATCCGGAATTGTTTTCCGAATCATTAATGGGTTTTTCAGGATTGAATTGTGCTCCGGTCTCACCGGTGGAGTAATCATAATCATAATACGCTTTATTGTCAGCGATGAATAGGGGCCATCCGAAATTGCCAGCCTCCCTGGCCTGGTTCATTTCATCATAACCTTTAGGTCCACGTGTTTTCAGACTATCGATCCGTGCATCAGGTCCGACATCACCCCAGTAGACCCAACCTGTTTTTGGATCAACAGATATCCTGTAGGGATTGCGATGACCCATGGTGTAGATTTCCGGCCTTGTTTTAAGTGTACCGGGGGCAAATAGGTTTCCTTCCGGGATATCATAGGAACCGTCGTCATTGACTTTTATTCTAATAATCTTACCCCTTAAATCGTTGGTGTTTCCAGAAGATCGCCTTGCGTCATACTGTTCTCGACCTGGAAGGTCATTCAGCGGAGCGTAACCATGATTTACGTATGGAGCTCCTCCTTCATCGAACGGAGTGGAGTTATCTCCGGTTGATAAATAGAGCAAGTTGCCAGGACCGAATGCAATAGATCCACCGGTGTGGCAACAGATTTCTCGTTGACTGGCCACATCAAGAATAACCTGCTCGGAGTCCATATCAAAAACATCATCTTTGAACTTGAAGCGGGAAAGCCTGTTTACCCATTCATCACCAGTTGGGCTGTAAAAGACGTATACCCAGTTGTTGGAAGCAAAATTGGGATCCTTTTGTATACCCATTAAACCTTCCTCTGCATTTACTCCTGGTGTATTGAGTGTTTTGTGGTAAACATCCAGTATTGCCACTTGATTTATCTTCCCTGTTTCCTTCTTGTATAAAAGGATCTCGCCTCGGCGTTGACCAATTAAAATGTCATCGTTTGGCAAAATGGTCATCTCCGTGGGCTCATAAAACTCTCCTTCAGCCAGGACAACTTTCGAAAAACGGCCCATATCAGGTGGAATTTGACTTTTGACGTTTGAGTAATCGAGCTCCATATTTTCACCAATTGCGTATTGAATTCCACCCAAAAGATGCTGCAAGTAATCGGTATCCGAGTAACTCTCAGGGGTGTGTCCCAATGCGGTGTAAAAGGCCCGACCACCATCGTATTCGTGATACCAGCTCATAGGATGCATGTCCCCATTTTCTCCACCCTGATAAGACGATTCGTCAATGGTTATTATGACCTTGATATCCGGATTGATCTTTTTGAAGTTATAGAGTTCGTCTCTACGATGCCACTTGGTTTCCTGAAAATGCCTGGTGGCTCCAAATTGTTGATCAATAATTTTGAAGTCAGCTTCCTGAGTAGCGGGGTGACTTTTGAAATAAGCACCAACTAATTTCCCATACCAATTCCAATCATATTCTGTATCAGCTGCAGCATGTACCCCGACAAAACCCCCACCGGCCTGAATATATCTTTCAAAGGCTGCCTCTTGTTTGTAATCAAGTATATTTTCGGTTGTGTTCAAAAAGATGATGGCAGAGTAGGCTTTAAGCGTTTCATCGGTAAACCAGTTTGCATCTTTCGTCGTATCGACCTCAAAACCATTTTCGGTTCCAAGCTTTTGAACGGCAGCTATCCCGTCAACGATTGAGGCGTGTTGATATCCTGCAGTCTTTGAGAAAACGAGCACCTTTGGGTTTTCAGCCCTTTTTTTACTACAGCCCCAAAACATCGTAGCTAATATTAGGACAGATATTAAATAGCTGCTTTTGATCTTAATACAATTCATATACTGGCAATAATTAATTTGTCTGATCAAAATTAGTCTTATGTAACAACTTGCCTTACACTAATATGGTGGGTGGTTATTTCTAAATGGCATGTAATATTTCACATAATCCCAAAAACTAGTTGTGAGGCATCCCTTTTCCAGTCTCCAGATAGTGTTTGAGGCTTTTGGTAATAAACATGTCCCAGGTTGGTGCACATATATCGTAGCAATTGAAATCGGGAGTTAATCCATCATGCATAAAGCTCACTAAAACGCCATCGGCAGTTGGTGTGATGTTCCAGGTAGTAGAAGTTCCCACCCATTCATTTTCGAATCCTGGCTGTCCATCAATGCATTTCCATACGATTTCGCTATTCAGAACGTACTTAATCACTTTAAATTTCCAGAAAGCATTGCCAAAATGAATTGTAAACTCGTCTCCAACCTTTGATACAGGTTTGTCCGTATTGCCCCACCACTTCTTAACATGTCGGGTTAAGGCTTCAAAAGCATTATTTGGTGATGTTAAAACTTTGACTTCCTGTGTATAATTCTGGGACATATCTTGGTTATTTTATCTGATGACGGATAGTTTGCGCATTGATGGACAGCGGACAAGAATTAACTTTCAAAATACAGTAATATCTTATGAAACAGACTTTCGATTTTTTGAGGAAGCTAGACAAGAACAACAATCGGGAATGGTTTCAGGCAAACAAGTCGTTATATGAGCGATCACATCTGGAGATGATAGGATTTGCAGATAATCTCATTCGTGAGATGAGTAATTACGATAATATTGAGACACCATCCGGTAAACGAAGCCTTTTCAGAATTTATAGAGATGTGAGGTTTGGTAAGGACAAAACGCCTTATAAGACCAATTGGGCGGGATTCATGAAAAGAGGGACCCCCGCACTCAGAGGTGGTTATTACTATCAAATTGGTATTGACCAATCTTTTGTCATGGGAGGTTTCTTTGGTCCAAATTCAGCAGATCTCTTACATATTAGAAAACAAATTGCCCAGGATGCCGAACCTCTTCGGGATATTATTCTCTCCAAAGATTTTAAGACTACGTTCGGTGAATTGCGAGGGTCACAACTTAAAACCGCTCCGAAAGGATTTGACCGCGAACATCCTGATATTGATCTTCTGAGGTACAAGCAGTTCATGATAAGGCATGACTTTTTGAACCAAGAAGTGCAGACCAAAGAATTCCCAAAAACTGTTGCCCATGCTTTTAACCAAATGCGCCCATTCCTTGACTACATGTCCGACATTTTAACCTCAGACCTGAACGGGAGGTCGCTCATATAGACATTTAGGGATAGTACGCAAGTATCTGTTTAAATTAGCGAATGAATGTACCTTGATTGGTTCACTCTAAATTTAGATTAATGAAAATATCGAAATTAACACTTTTGATTCTAATGATATTTGTCGTTTCATGTGGAGGCGATGATGATGATGATAATAACGACGATAGCAATGATCCTACTTCCGGAATTGATGTGGAGGCTTCTACCGAAGATATTATTGTAAATACCCACAATGAATACCGCAGTGCAGTTGGAGTAGTAGATATCGAATGGTCTGATGAATTAGCACAATCCGCTCAGGACTGGGCCGATCAATTAGGTGTCAACTGTGATTTTGAGCACAGTGACAGCGGATTTGGCGAAAATATTTGGATAGGTACCACTGGGTTTTTTACACCGGAAGATGTAGTGAGCAGTTGGGGTGAGGAAATCGCATTTTATGATGAGGGTAACAACGAATGCAACGGAGGAGAGTGTGGGCATTACACGCAAATTGTTTGGAGTAATTCAACCCAGGTTGGATGTGGGACGGTAACCTGTGATGGGTTGGACATTTGGGTTTGTCAATATAATCCAGCCGGTAATGTTATAGGACAAAGGCCATATTAAAATATAATCATGGAAACACTCAAAGCGGCTTTAGAGGAGCAGATTGAGAAATCGGCTCAGAAGTATTCAGAAGAAAAGAAAAGAGCCTATAAAAAGGGAATTGAGGCCGTTGATGAAGCTGGAATTGTATCCTCAGCACTTCAAGTTGGTGATAAAGCACCCAATTTCATTCTCAAAAATCGGTTTGGGAATGATGTTACCTTAAAAGGATACCTATCCAAAGGACCGGTGATATTGATCTGGTATAGGGGCGGATGGTGCCCTTATTGCAGTATTGCCCTTCGATACTTACAACAAATACTTTCTGAATTCGAATCAATCGGAGCAAACATTGTGGCCCTAACGCCTGAGTTACCTGATAAATCGCTTAACACAGTAGAGAGTAATATGATTGATTTTGAGGTGTTGACAGACATCGATGCTGAAGTGGCTAAAGAATATGGATTGGTGTTTAAGCTAATTCCAGAAGTGGCTGAGATTTACCAGGAATTGTTTGATCTGGCAGATTTCAATGGTAACACCAATTCGGAGCTTCCCCTCGCTGCTACCTACGTCATTGATCAGGAAGGAATAATTCGATATGCCTTTCTTGATGCTGACTATCGCAAAAGAGCTGAGCCCGTAGATATTATGCAGGTATTGAAATCACTCTGATTTAAATAGAGTTACTTATAGGAAATCTACTGCCCGGGAATCCAGGTTATAATATGTCGGAACGATTTGGACCTTACCAGAACAAACAGCATCACCAATGATCTTAGGGTCGATAAATCCGCTGAGGTCATTTCAGCATTCTTTTTGATCAGAAAAAAACACGCAAAGGGGGAAAATGTTTGAGAGATTAATTGATCATATTTTAATAGTCACAGGTTTCATCTAAGGGGATTCCATTTACAGACGCAATTTTATCAAGCCTGATTTCCTGACCGGTATTGAGTAGAAGAAACTCTGCCTTCTCTTTAATGTAAAGGTCTTGTATGACTCCTGTTGTGAGAGAATCGGTATCAGTTAGGCAGATATTTACTTCGACCTTTCTTACGGACCATGCTTCAAGCCGGTCATAAAAATTGCAGTCTATGGGTTTATAATTAGACTTTTTGTCCATGTATCTTAAAACGATAATTGGCCCCTATTAGATTTGACTAAATTAAGGTTGTTTTTAATTAGAATATTATGAAAGATTTTGAGGAGATACACAATCTGATAAGTGAAGTAGATCAACAAACCTGTAATTGGAGACCGTTCTGGGGTGATGAGGTAACCAACTACCTTGACCAGAAGCGAATTGAAGGGAAGGATAAGGGTTTGTGGTTACCTCAAATTTCGAAAGAATGGGGAGGAATAGGACTATCCCTCTCTGAATTTGGTAGAGTAAGTGAAATATTAGGTGGCTGTTTTTATGGGCATTATTTGATGAATTGCCAGGCGCCTGATGCAGGTAACATGGAAATTCTCATTGAACACGGCACACGTGAGCAGCAAGATGTGTTTTTAAGGCCCTTACTAGCCGGGAATGCTCGAAGTTGTTTTGCCATGACCGAACCAGAGAATCCAGGGTCTAATCCGACACTCCTTTCAACTACCGCAACAGAAGACGGAGACCATTATGTGGTTAACGGGCATAAATGGTTTACCTCAGCAGCGGATGGGGCTTCATTCACAATCGCTATGGTGGTAACAGATCCGAATAATGACAGTCCATATTTACGAGCCAGTCAGATTATAATTCCAACTGATACTCCCGGTTATCAATTTGTCAGGAATATACCAGTGATGGGCGAAGGGGGTAGTGGTTATGCCAGCCACGCCGAAATAAAGTTTGAAAACTG
>JAJCYL010000399.1 GCA_029262955.1 Cytophagales bacterium
ATACAGCTCTGGCCGATGCTTATCCTTATTTGGTAATATCAGAATCGTCCCTGAAAAAGGTCAATGAGCTTTTAAAGGACTCTGATAATGAGACTTTACCAATGAATCGCTTTAGGCCCAATATTGTAATTAAGGGTGTGCCTGAATTTAGTGAGTACAATACAAACGACTTGCAAAATACTAATCGGGACTACATACTTGGCTTGAGAAAGACCTGTCAACGTTGTAAAATAACCACCATCGATCAGGCCAACGGTGAAATCCGAAATCCTAAACAGCCACTTAAGCTGCTCTCAGCAATCAACCCTTTTCCGGAAGCTGGGGGCTATTTTGGTCAGTATGCTGTTTTGATTTCCGGTGAGAACCGGACTATTAAAATCGGTGATGAGCTAATTTATAGTACCTAAAATGTAGCTGAATCTATAGCTCTCCGGTCATCAGTCGTTGTATCGCATCCCTGTTCAGAACTTTCCCATAGAGCCTAACGATCATTTTTAGCGTCGTGCCATATTAGTGTGCTTGTCCCAATTATCTTCACTAGTCAATATTGTTTTCATCATTTACATTAGTTGTACCTTGAGCGCAAATCTCAAAACTCCTAAACTATGCCAAGAATATTTTGCTATGCATTGGGCATGTTGCTGCTAATTTCCTGTGACTCCCAGCCAACCGAAAATCAACAAAAGAGCGTTAGGAACACATCGACTTCCTACAGGCCCCCATCATTCTTAAATGACGATCGGGCTGAAAAGATCAAAGAAATTGCGCCTCGAATTCAACAACTGATAGAAGAACACGCCAATTCACAACATCTGCCAGGAGTTGCTTATGGTATAGTGGTGGACAATCAATTGGTGGTAAAAGGAGCTACCGGAGTTTTAGACATCGAAAGCAACTTACCTTCTACTCCTAAATCAGCTTTCCGGATTGCTTCCATGACTAAGAGCTTTACTGCCATGGCCATTATAAAACTGAGAGACGAGGGAGAACTTTCTCTAAGCGACCGGGCTGCTAAATACATTCCCGAAATGGCTGGTTTGGAATATCTAACCGCGGATGCACCCGATATCGATATCAAAAACCTGTTAACCATGACGGCTGGATTCCCTGAAGATAATCCCTGGGGAGATCGACAATTGAATGAGCCTGATCAAATGTTGGTTGATCATATGGACGGGGGCGTGTCTTTCTCCAACCCTCCCTCTTATCAATTTGAATATAGCAATATGGGTTATGCGTTACTTGGGAAGATAATTTCAGAAGTATCAGGGATGCCCTATCAGCAATACATCACGCAAAGCATTCTCCAACCACTTGAGATGAATGAAACCTATTGGGAGTATGACAGCGTACCAACAGACCAGTTAGCTATTGGCTATCGATGGGAAAATGAACAATGGAAATTGGAGCCAATGCTGCACGATGGCTCATATGGTGCCATGGGCGGATTGATCACTTCAATTGAGGATTTCAGCAAGTATGTTAGTTTTCATCTCTCCGCATGGCCGCCAAGAAGTGATTCGGATGACGGACCGGTAAAAAGAGGTTCCTTGAGAGACATGCATACTCCTCACTTATCAAATCTTTATACCAATGCGGAAGACTGGAATGGAGATCCTTGTGCGGCAATTTCAGGTTATGGGTTTGGGCTTGGTATTAGCAAAGACTGTAATGGAATTGTTAGAGTCTCTCATGGAGGGGCATTGCCAGGATTTGGCAGCAACTACTCTTTCTTTCCTGAACTTGGTGTGGGACTAATGGCATTTTGTAATCTCACATACACTTCGCCATGGCCTTTTAGTGAAATTGGAAAGCTACTCTTTGAGACAGTCAAATTGCAGCCTCGAGAACTTCCTGTATCTGACATACTTATAAAAAGAAAGGACCAGGTGGTTCAACTCATTCAAAATTGGGATGAGCAACTTGAACGAGAAATCATTGCAGAGAATTTTTATCTAGATAAATCCCGAGAACAGCGGATGAAAGAAGTGAAGGATGTACTTGATCAGGCAGGTGCCATTGTGAGCACTGGTGAGATGGAGCCAAGAAATCAATTAAGAGGGAGTTTTAAAATTCAAGCAGAAAAAGGAGTAATAAATGTATTCTTTACTCTGAGTCCGGAAAAGGATCCTAAAATCCAGCGATTAAGCGTCAATTTTGAGGGATAAAAATTCTAACAAATCAAGTCAATCATCGGTTAGTTAGTGCATTGATGATCCCCACGCTGGCGCAAGCGTCCGCTTGTGCCATATTACCCTCGCCAAGAGTCTTCCTATGTGAATTGCACTTTATTCAGGGTCCCTTTCAGGAGACCCTGAGCGGAAGGAAAGAGGTGTGAGAGGTGAATTTCGAATATCGAACAAGGAATGTTGAATATCTAAAACCAAACCCACACTGACACCCACACCCTATAGCTCGCTAAGGGTCTTCCTAAGTGAAATGCTCTTCCCGCAGAGTCCCTTTCAGGAGACCCTGAGAGGAAGGAAATGCAAACTATCCTGATTTCTGAATTTATTTTTCTTGGTGAGCACAAGCGGACGCTTGCGCCAGAGGTGAGGGAAGGAACATGGTATCCAAAAATCCCTAAATCCTGAAAATCCAGATTCTGACTTTTTGCACCGGTCATAGAAATTTTATTTATAACGGCTTAATTTTGATAACGTTAAGGTAGTCCTTTAGCACTTTTTATAGCTCGCTAAGGGTCTTCGCCATATTACAGTTCACACGCTGGCGCAAGCGTCCGCTTGTGCCATATTACGCTCGGTAAGGG
>JAJCYL010000400.1 GCA_029262955.1 Cytophagales bacterium
ACATCCTCCCCGCAAAGTACATGCCTGCCTGCCCGTAGTCCCACAAAGGCAGGGTACTTTCACCTACCAATCCCTAAGCTAATCCTCCATTGGGAGAACACTTTGCTGTTTCCCACATTTATCTACTTATCAAATGAAAACAGCAAAAAGTTCTCCTATACCAGGAACCATTAATGATAAGAGAAAAATAGAAGACCATTGATTTATTTTAATCGGAGTCGCCATATTTCTCTCTTTTCATTAACCGTTCTCAGAATAAAAGGTGAAAAAGCTCTTCCCAAAATCGCTTTTTCGAGTTTTAAATTGGCCTGCAAAGGCATTTTTCTCCGCCCTCTTTCTAAGAAGTTACAAACCTATTTCCAGAACATGACAAGTAAAAATTCGGAAATCTCCACCTTTCAGGTAGTATTTCCGACCGGGTGCGAGCACCCTATTTTTTCTTGCCACAACCCGGATCGGTTTGTGTTATTAAATTGAAAGGCGATAGAAAGAGGAAGCTCCGAAAAATGCGCCAAAGGTGCCTCCGGCAGGAAAGACTCCAGAATCGGAATATTCTTAGTGATTCACCAGAGCTAGTTGGGATTTGATGAGAAGGAGCTATAACTATTAGCCAATTTTCAGATTCTTGATGCTATAAATCTGATTAATTAACGTGCAAATCACGTGCAAACGAAAAAGGCAGTTACAAGGATTAACTCGTAACTGCCTGATTATCAATGTGGGCCCACCAGGGCTCGAACCTGGGACCACCTGATTATGAGTCAGGTGCTCTAACCAACTGAGCTATGGGCCCATAGAGTGTGAGTTTGTGTGTGGGAGTGAGTGTGAAACCAACCCCAAAACGGGTGCAAATCTAAACATTGGTTTAAGTCTGAGCAATGATCTTGAATGAATAATTACCAATCTATAAAACAAGATTAAGCAGCGCTCTTAGAAGCTCGGTAACCATAGTATGCCACTACGCCAAAACAAAACATGGGTAGTACAAAAGAGAAGTTTACTTCTGGTACCCCAAGGATAGAAATGTCACTATAACCCGGACCGCCCAAATCAAGAAATACTCCCTGGAGAACCGGCATTACTGCCCCTCCAACAATGGCCATCACCAAACCGGCAGAACCCAATTTGGCATCATCTCCAAGTCCATCCAGGGCGATACCATAGATGGTAGGAAACATCAGGGACATAAACGCAGAAGCTGCGATCAGGCTATATAAGCCAGTCAGTCCCCCGACAAAAATGGTTATCAGCATCATCGCCATGCCTCCCAAAGCAAAAAACATCATTAATCGGGCACCATTAATATACTTCAAAAGAAAAGTACTGATCACCCTGGAGCCGAAAAATATTGATGTAGCAATTATGTTATAACCCTGGGCCTGAGCTTTTGACATACCCAGGTTCTCACCATACTGAACAATATAAGTCCAACACATGATTTGGGCGCCGACATAAAAAACCTGAGCCACAACACCGAAAGTATAGTTGAAGTTGCTGAACAAGCGTTTGAAAGTGCCACTCACATCCAATTCATGCTCACTTTCTCCTTTGGCCGGCATCCTCGAAAAAATGAACAGAACCATCATGGCCAATACAAATAAACCAAGGACCACATAAGGATCCCGAATCAATAAGAGGTCGTGAGTTCTAACACTGGCCTTTGTTACCGCATCAAGGTCAGCGAAATTTCCAATGGAGCTGTCAGTTGACTGTAAGGAAACAAGAATGAAATTAATGGCTACTACCTGGCCAAGTAAAGCTCCAATTGGATTAAAGGACTGCGCCAGGTTTAAGCGTCTTGTAGCCGTTGATTCATGACCTAAGGCCAGAATAAATGGATTGGCCGTTGTTTCCAGAAAAGCCAGTCCAAAAGTCAGCACATATAGGGAGACCAGGAATAATCCGAATATCTCCGTACTGGCCGCAGGATAAAACATCAGTGCCCCTACTGCATAAAGCGCCAGTCCCATAATAATTCCGGCTTTATAGGAGTATTTTTTGATGAATAATGCGGCAGGAATAGCCATGGTGAAATAACCGCCATAGAATGCAAACTGGACCAATGAAGCCTCCAGATTGGAGATCTCCATTACTGATTTGAAGGTGGATACCATTGGATTGGTGATATCATTGGCGAACCCCCAAAGTGCAAACAGACTAGTGACTAATATAAAAGGGACAAGGTAGGTCTTGCTGACAACAGCTGGTTTTTCTGACATGATGTAAATTATTCTCCTAACATGGCTCTATCCAAATGAACGTAGCCACCATCGACAAATATAAATTGTCCTGTGGTATGGGAAGATCTTTCTGAAATTGTAAATAACACCGTATCAGCAATTTCACGTGGTGTAGTCATTCTCTTCCCCAAAGGAATTTTTTCAACAATAGATTGGCGCTTCTTTTCACCATCCTCAAGGGTTTTTAACCAACTGTCGTATGAAGGTGTCCAGCACTCAGCAATAATTATTGCATTCACTCGAATTCCATTACCTACCAGGTCAATGGCCCATTCCCTGGTCATGGCCAACACTCCGCCTTTGGCAGCAGCATAAGCTGAAGTTCCACCCTGTCCGGTTAGTCCAACCTTTGAACCGATATTCAGGATATTGCCTTTCGACTTTTTCAATTCAGCTAAGGCATATTTTACGGTCAGGAAATAACTAACCAGGTTCAACTTCAGCGACTCCATGAAATCATCTGCACTTCCGTCCAACCCTATTCCATCATTGGATCCAACTACATTAACCACTACATCGATTTTTCCATATTTCGCTGCCACTCCCTCTATGGCCTGTTTGACTTCAAATTCTTTGGTTAGATCTACTTTGAAAAAGGAAGCGTTAGTCCCTTTTTGGCTGAAATCATCTACATAACTGGCACCACGATCATCGATATCTAAAATCGCCGGAATAGCTCCCTCCTCAACTAAGGCCTGTAAAATTGTTTCACTGATGCTGCCCTTCTCTCCCGCTCCACCGGCTACAATAACTACCTTATCTTTTAAGTTTAAGTCCATTACTCGGATATTTTATAGAATCTCATCGCATTCAATCCCATTATTTTCTCTTGATCGTCACTGGAAAAATCCTGAGTATACTGATCTATTATGTGCTTAACTGCTCTGTAATGCCCCCCTAATAAACACACGGGCCAATCTGAACCAAACATCACTTTGTCTGTATTGAATTCTTCGAAAACCACATCCAGATATGGCAATAAGTCTTCGTACTGCCAATTGTTCCAATTAGCCTCTGTGACCAACCCTGATACTTTACACCAAACGTTATCATGTTCGCTCAAAGTGGCAATGCCCTGTCTCCAGAAATCAATGGCACCGGCTTTTATATAAGGCTTGGCGATATGATCAACCACAAACGGCTGTTGAGGGAATTTCCTGACAAGCTCTATTGCTGCTGGTAGCTGAGTTGGAAATATGAGTATGTCGTAAGTGTAACCAAGCTTTCCAAGAATTTTGATACCCTCTTGAAACTTGCTGCCCAGCATGAAATTGACATCTGGCTCGTCCTGTACCACATGCCTGAAACCGGTAAGCTTTTTGCTCTTGGCATAGCTTTCAAGGTCAGCCTCAAGATTGTCACTCCTTAAGTCAATCCAACCCACCACCGCTTTTATAAAATCAAACTGCTCAGCTAAATTCAGCAGGAAATCCGTTTCTTCTAAGGATTGGTCCGCCTGCACAGCAATCGACCCATCAACTCCTGACTGATTTAATTCAGTAATCAGGTCATCTGGTAGAAAGTCTCTCTTTAACACATTCATGCTGTCATTAATCCATGAATGCCTGGTGGGGTCGTATTGCCAAAAGTGCTGATGAGCATCAATGATCATTACAAAAGACATTATAGAGAAATTCCTCTTTTCCACGGAATAAAATCGTCCTGGCCCAATCTAACCGCATGTGGAACTTCTTTTCCACTGGCTACCTCAATAATATATTCCAATAACTCTTCTCCCTTTTCCTTAATGCTAACTCTCCCTTCAATGATGGGACCAGTATCAATATCTATAATGTCTTTCATCTTATTGGCCAATTTGGTGTTGCTGGAGAC
This sequence comes from Cytophagales bacterium, assembly GCA_029262955.1. GTDB lineage: Bacteria > Bacteroidota > Bacteroidia > Cytophagales > Cyclobacteriaceae > JAJCYL01. The sequence goes on from JAJCYL010000400.1 coordinate 4,074, forward strand.
CTTGATTACCGGGGCAATTGGATTACCAGTTGGTGTGCCCAAACCGGTTGTAAACGCCACCACATTTGCTCCGGAACCTACCAGCCCGGTTGTACTCTCGACGTCATTGCCAGGAGTGCACAGCAGATTCAATCCTTTTTTACTTACTTGTTCAGCATAATCCAATACATCCACCACAGGGCTTGAGCCCCCTTTTTTAGCCGCTCCGGCTGATTTAATGGCGTCTGTAATTAA
>JAJCYL010000401.1 GCA_029262955.1 Cytophagales bacterium
ACGAGTACATCACCGCCTGGAAGCAATTCTATCCTTCCCAAGCGGTTAATAGAGGTTTTCATAGCGCCATATTTCAGCTTGAAGACTTCTCTGCAAGTTCAATTGCAAAGTGGGTCGATCTGAATCTACAGCTAACAAAGGACATTGATGTATCATCCATGGCCAGCGGTAGTGCTGATCGAATCAATGCCCGATTGTTAAAAACAAAGGCGCAAAAAGAAGTGGAGCTGTACACCTTTGAAAAAGTTCATCAACAATCGTTGACCTTCTACACCAATATCATTTCCAATGCTATCTCAACCGTCGAGGAGGCTGACTACCTAACGAAACCTGAACGACAGACAATATTATGCTCAAGGCTCCAGGCTATTTCATCACTTTGCCAATCAGCAAAACAAAATCTCACCTCCGGTCAGACTGCAGATTTAGAACGCGGTGTCCGTCAATTGCAAAGCACACTGGAGCTATTGCAAGAGGGTACCCCTTTCGCTAGTTCCACTATTTGCACCAATCAGATAGCAGAATTAGAGGCAGCCCAAAAAGGTATTGAAGAATTATTAAGCCATGTCAATGAGGAACTTGTTCCCAATGCTCAACCTCAAACCACACTCGGTGTAGAAGCTTATAATCGTGCGCTGGCTACCTATGTGGATCATTCGTTATCTGCAGATGAGCTTGCAGCCTTGGCTCAGCAGGAAATTACTACTGCAAAAAAACTCATTCTGGAGCGATCGAAACAATACCTTAATCAGCAATATCCTAAAGCTTCATTGCCTAAATCAGATAGCGAAATTATCGCGTTGACATTTGCTGATATGGAGAAAGATGCTCCTAAAAATAGCAGTGAGTATCTGGTCTTCTGGAAAGATTTGCATCAGGCGGCTGTGAAATTTTTAAAAGATAAAGACCTGGTGACGCTACCAAAACATGAAACGTTACGCATTCTTTCGGCCCCGGAAAGTGCCGGTCCTGCGGCCAGAATTGGTTGGGTAGCTGTATCACCCCCGTTTGCACCTAATCCCATGACGACCTTGTACCTACCCTCCATTCCCGATACCCTGGATCAACAGGAACAAATCGAATTCTGGTCCTCATTTAATAAGCCTTTTAATCGGATGATCGCGATTCATGAATTATATCCCGGTCATTACATGCAATATCAAATTGCCCGCGAAACCCCTCATCCTATACGATTATTGTTTCGTTATGGTCCATATAGTGAGGGATGGGCTACTTTCGTTGAAGTGGTGGCTTTAGATAATGGCTGGGAAAGTGAACGTCCGCTTAGCTACCTGGCACACCTCCGCAAGCGGCTGGAAAACGCCAATAGAGCTTATATGTCAGTTATGGTGCATACCAAAGATTGGAGCCAGGATCAGGTAATGAAGTTTTCCACTGAAACCTCTCTTCTTGCTCCACAATTTGCCAAAAGCTTGTGGGGTCGTTTACTCCGATCGCCCATGCAAATCACCTCCTACTGTTATGGAGGGCTACTCTTTCGAGATTTGTTGAAAACCGAGCAACAACGCTTAGGAAATGATTTCAAGATGAAGGAATTTCTTGACACGATTTTGAAAAGTGGTCCTATTCCTATTGATGAATTCTATCCCATCTTTGAGCTATCAGTCAGCAAGTAAATACTCTCCTCAAAACAGATGATGCATAATTAGATTAATGCAAATGAAAGCGAAACTGCTGCTTTATTCCCTCTTACTGACTCTAGTTGACTGTAAGCCTGGCTCCTCGATAGAAACCCCGAATGACAATGCAGACCTTGCCAATCAATTTGTTGATACCTTCTATTCATTTGACACAGATTCCTTGAAATCGATCTTAAATCAAGCCAAAGCATCACAGCCAGGTATTCTCTATTATCAGAAATGGGCCGAATGTGCCAACTATGAGATTGCCAAACGCAACGATTTTATAATCAAAAACGATTCCTTAATCATCTGTCCGATCACCGTAAAGGATGACCTGATGGGTGCATTGAATATTGATTTCAATGTGACTGATTCCTTTCATATCACCATTGTCAACAAGCAAATTGTTTCGGTCCAAACGAGCTCCAATGACCTTGATATCTATTACGAAGCTCGGGACTGGGTAAAGGAAAACCAATCTGAGCTTATCGCAGTGCCTTGTGTTGGGATTTGGGAAGATGGGCCTACACCCTGCGAATGTGTCAAAGGGATGGTGAAGGGGTATGAGGCATTTAGCAAAACACAGAGATAACAATGTTTGAAGCAGAGTTCGGCAAGCCACTAGATGAATCTCTTTTTGAGGAATGGCTGGAAAAAGGAAGGAACAGCAGGATTGGCTATAAATACCTTTTGGTGAACTGGAATTCACAGCACGAAGATTTTCAGCCTATATATGTTACTGAGCGATCAGCTATTAACACCCATAAGCAATCTGTTGGTAGTCAGGATACTTTAGTGGCAGCATATGACCTTTATTCTGAGTCCAGGATTCTTGTTGAGTAGTGACAAAGCAAATATCTTGTCAATATTAAATTTTAGAATAGAGTCTAGCATCCTCGTTGCAAACGAGGACGATTTTATGGATTTTGGTGACTTGGCTTAGATGATAGCTTAAGTTCTTATCATACGGATTATGTCATCTCTCGAAATGTATTGCTTTTAACATTCGTTATTTTAGTAGTATGGAATCAAAATTGAAAGAACACCTCATTCAGATTGTGGATAAGTTGACTCCTGGTTCAACTTTGGAGGATGTTTATGAACAACTATTTCTTTTAGCTGATATTGAGGAATCCGAGCAGCAGGAAAAGAGTGGCGAAATACTCACTCAAATTGAGGTTGAGGAGGTCCATGCTGGGCACACACAAACGATGATGGCGCATGGCCTTACTTAGCCATCTGCCTGTAGCCTGCAAAACATCTCGCTTATCTGCCGCCAAGTAAGTGAAATGCTTTCTACCTTCTCCTGTTTGTGGGAGTTTTTTATCTGTATGGCGCAGTGCTAGTCTGATACTTTGAATGCACCGGCAGATAAGCTACTTTTAGTGCAATAAAATAAGCTCGGAGGCCACAGCGCCATATCTGAGCGTTGTGGGCAAGCCGTGGGACAAACAAGTACTTCGACAAAATAAGGACTCTATAATTAAATAATTCCTAAACCTAACTACTTATGCAACGAAGAACCTTTATTAAAAAAACATCCCTAACAGCACTTAGTATTGGTGCATTTGGAGCAATACACTGGAATGGAAAAAGTTTTGTTGGTGACTCACCTACCACAACTGATATTCTTGGACCATTTTATCGCCCTGGTGCACCAATGCGAAGTAACATAGTTCCTGCTAACTCAAAAGGGATTCCGATCAATTTAATTGGAACGATTTTTAAGGAAAACGGAAAATCACCTTTGGACAATGCGCTGGTTGAAATTTGGCAGTGTGACGAGAACGAGCACTACGACAACACTTCAGACAGCTATATACTCTCGTGGAGCTTTACAAACAGAAAAGGATGGTACATATAATTTCAAGACCATTTTACCTGTACCCTACAAAGCAACTCCAGATGATGAAAATTCTTGGCGTCCAGCGCATATACATATGAGGGTATCAGTTGCCGACCAGCAGGACTTGATTACTCAAATATATTTTAAAAATGGCAAATACATTGACACGGACACTTGGGCTTCGTCTCCACAAGCTACTAACAGAATTTTGGATATAGTTAAGAATTCATCAGGCGGAAATACTGTAACGTTTGATGTTGTGATGAATAAGGAATTCCCGCTTGAGAAGGAAGTGTATAACAGAATTACGGGACTTTACCAGATGGACAATGACTACATTGTTGAGTTTGTTAAGAATGACGATTTGCTCTTTATGAAACGAAATGGTCGATTGGTAGCGGGTTTAAATTACATTGGTAACAATACATTTCAGGGCGGGATAGGATTTCCTAAAGTGACTTTTGAATTGTTAACCAAAGGTGAATCGAAAGCGACAGTAACAACTAAAAACAACACTTACAGCGGAAAAAAGTATATGAAATATACTGATTGAACCGGCCAGCCCACAACAATTAGGTGACAAACACAGTGGAGCGACTAGCAGATCGTTTCGGTCAATCACTG
>JAJCYL010000402.1 GCA_029262955.1 Cytophagales bacterium
TTCAACATCAGACTGAGGAGTCGTCCATTCTGGTGTATGACAGGATGTGCATTGAATGGTATTAAAGAGTTCTTGGCCCTGAATAACCTGATTGTCATCTGGGTTTCTCTGTATTGGAGCTTTTAGGGTTCTTAAATAGAATACCACGTTAGCAACAGCTTGATCTGTTACTTCAGGATCATTAACCAAGCCAGTTGAAGTATCCAATGGTTCAAAAGTAGAAGTAACTCCCATATCCTGATTATATGCACCAACTGTTTGTTGCAATAGGTCTATGGCTGAGGCTTTCTTACCAAATCGCCCAATATATTTACCATTAACTGGTTGCTGAAACCACTGTGGGACAAAGTATTCTGGAGCAGTGATGAAATTGGGAATACCAGATATACCGTCATTATCCTCATCATTTGGATCAGCATTGTCTATTATTTGCTGATCAGTAAGCGCAGCCAAAAAACCAAGACCAGTGACAGCAGGAGGTGTCAGTTGCATAGAAGATAGACCCTCTGGAACTGTTTCAGGCTGATGACCGGGAATTGCTCTATTTTGTAACTGGGGACCTCCAATGGATAAGTCAGGAGGTGTGTTTGGTTCCGTTTGGCCAAAACGGGTAAGGGTAGTAAATGGGTGACCTTTCCCATCGCCTGCATGACAACTACCACATGAAGTAGCCACAAATAAAGGCCCTAATCCATTGATCGAAGAGAAAACCTCATCATTGAAAGCAATGTCTCCTTCTAAAAAAAGTCCTTGCTCAGCATGTGAAAGTCCTTCAGTAGGGCCGTCGAGGAGTTTATTCTCCGCAGGTGCATCGGGAATTATATTGTCACACGCAATGCCGAAATAAAAAGCAGATAGAAAGGCAATCAACATATGGTTTTTAATCATCTTAAAATATTTTTATACAAACCTAAATATTATTATTAGATATGCAAAAATTATATTTTTAGTCAAGGCTTATTAATTTTGTTTCATGGCCACAACTACTGAGGAGAATTACCTGAAGGCAATCTACCACCTCAATGGAGACAGAGATGGAAAAAGCTTACGCACAAACGAATTAGCTGACTACCTGGTAATAGCGCCTTCAACTGTAAGTAACATGCTTGTCAAGTTGAGTGAAAAGGGGTTAATAGAATACCAGAAGTATGGACGCATAACACTTAGCCATTCGGGTGAAGAGATTGCACTTTCAGTGTTAAGGAAGCATAGATTATGGGAGACCTTCCTGTATGAGAAACTGGGATTCACCTGGGACGAGATCCATGATGTAGCGGAGGAATTAGAGCATATCAACTCACAGAAACTAATCGACAAACTAGATGAATTACTAGGTTATCCTGAGTATGATCCTCATGGTGATCCTATTCCCAAAGCCAACGGGCAGTCTCGAGAAACATATAAGAAAACACTATCAATGGCAGAATTAGGGAAGCCCTACCAGATAGTGGCGGTCAAAAACACTTCTGTGGAGTTTCTTCAATATGCCAGTGAAATTGGAATTGAATTAGAAGCAAAGATCTCGGTGAACTCAAGGCTCGATTTTGACGGATCAATGGAAATTGAAATCGGTGGGACTGCAAGAACAGTGTCTCAAAAGGTAGCGGAAAACGTTTATGTAGGTTGAGCGTAATTTTAGCACAGCAATCGATTTATCATGACAGTAAATATAGGTGGTAAATATCTTTCAGACATTGGGTTAGTGATTTCTAAAAATGTTCCAAGTTTATAATGAAAAGAGCCGTAATTCTTACATCAATCGCTTTAGGACTGGGATTTCTATTAACAAATCAAACTATTAGGAGGGAATTATATCATTTGATCCTTGATTCACTGCTGTCACATACGGTTCCTAAAGTCAATGTCCAGGAGAGCCAAAGTGATGTAAATGTGATTTTTATAGATGCTCGAGAAAAGGAGGAATTTGAAGTGAGTAAAATCAGTGGGTCAAAATGGGTCGGGTATAGTGATTTTGACTTGGATAGGTTAAGTGGCCTGCGCAAAGACTGTCCTCTGATAGTATACTGCTCTGTCGGATACAGGAGTGAAAAGATAGCTGAGAAACTTAAGTCGGCTGGATTTGAAAATGTTTCAAACTTATATGGTGGTATTTTCGAATGGGTTAATGAGGGTTATGAGATTGTCAACGCATCAGGTAGCGTCACTAGTAAGATTCATGGGTATGATCGTTTTTGGTCTTTTTGGTTGGAAGAAAAGGTTGAAATAGTAGATAATTAGGTGGGCTTCCTATAAAAATCAGTAACTGCTAATGCCTAGCCACAAATTCGATCACATGACTCGGTTAAAAATTTTGGATTTAAGTTGCTTGAGCTCGCAAATAAAATTGACTCTGCAATTTATTCATTCTCCAAGTAAAGTAATTACAGGCAAGAGAAACTTTGATTATTTAGCAAGGTCTTATAATCGGTGTCGGCACTTTGAAAGGAAATGTGCTTAGAGATTTAACGTTCCTCCAAATCGCCATGCTCTCATTTTTTCAGTCAGGTCTTTGAGCTCAAGTTCGGGGAACTGCTTTCTTAAAAATTCTATCTTATCTTCATTGCCGCAATTACCAGGACAGGCTTCCACGGTTTCGACAATCTTCAGGGCAAGCGCTTTGCGGTATACTTCATCCAATAATAAGTAACGGGCTTTGTCAAGACCCTTTTGGGCAGCTTTAAACTGGATTAAGATTTTTTCAGGATCTTGATCTTCATCGAGCATCCTGATAAGACTATCAACTTGTCCAGTGATGCTTTTGAGTCTTGTGCCAATATCTTTGGTCAATTCTTTTGGTAGCATATGTTGTTACTAGGTTGATGTAAATACGTTTGAATACTTTTTTCGTTCTTCCTCTTGCCAAGATGATAGGCATGATCAACGGACACGACGTATGTTCCTGGATTTTTTCTAACCCATTTGTTACAAACTTCAGGTGAAGCAAAGAAATGAATATGGCAGCAGAATGTACCTACTACATTTTCTGTCATCTTATCAGTATCAGGGGCGATTAATGACGCAACAGTTCTTTCAGGGTTGGCACTTAAAACGCCCGAAGGTGATATTGTCCGATTGATCTCCTGTTTTTGTAACCGGACAGGTGGACACAACCTTGACAGTTTTGTCTATCAAGACAGATTTGTTATATCATCAGATAAATAAAACCACCAATTTTTGCAATAAAAGCACTTTTTTGTTTAACCATTGTTTAACCGGCACATAAAAAAAGGTAGTTACATTTTGGTAACTTCTTGATTATCAGAGTAGAATGAATAGGACTTGAACCTGTGACCTTCTGGTTATGAGAATTGATGCTTTTAAAAAAATTGCAATACTTTGATACAAGTATTTGCTAATCAATTATTCTACCCAGCAATACTGGGCACTTTTTGCTATTCAATAATTCCTTAATGCTTTTAAGATGGAGTAAAGAAAAACCACCGTTTTTATTGACTTCTATAAAAGGTTCCAGGAGCTATTGTTAATTCAACAGAAACCTAAGGAGACTAAAAGGGATAATTTCTGCCAATGAACAATTCTAATTTTTTCTTATCAATTCATACACACACGGAATCACTATTAAATTCAACAATGTAGCTGATAGAAGTCCACCTAAAATAACAATAGCCATTGGGCTTTGAATCTCATTACCTGGCTCACCACCTTTTAAAGCTAATGGAATTAGGGCAAGGCCTGTGGTAAAAGCGGTCATCAAAATAGGATTAAGCCTATCTATTGCGCCTGTTTTTAACAGTTCTATTCCTTGCATACCTTCCTTTCTCAAATCCTCATAACGTGAGACAAGCAAAATGCCGTTCCTTGTAGCGATACCAAACAAGCTGATAAAGCCGATAGTGGCCGCAATACTGATAATACCAGACGTGAAATAAACGATCAAAATTCCGCCAATCAAAGCCAGAGGAAGATTGATCAATACGATGAAGGAGAGTTTGACATCCTGAAACTCATAATAGAGCAAAAGGAAAATGACCAGGATCGCAAGTGCGGCTGTGATCAGCAACAATTGAGAGGCTTTGGCTTCACTTTCAAATTGCCCTCCGTAAACCACTCTGTACCCTTCTGGTAATTCAACTGAACTATCAACGATCGTTTGTATTTCATTGACCACACTTCTCAAATCCCGCCCTTCAACATTGGCTGCTACAACGATCTTTCGCTGTACATCTTCTCGGCTGATCGTGTTGGGTGTGCTGACGGAAGAAACAGAGGCCAGCTGATTAAGAGACGTTTGACCGCCATTCGGCAAACTAATCAGTGCGGACTCAATCCCTTCTAGGCTGTTTCTGAATTCGGATTGAAATCGGACGATCAGGTCAAAATATTTCTGCCCTTCATACATCTCACCCGCTTTCTCTCCTGCAAAGGCCACATCCACCTGCTCCATCAAATCCCCGACGGTCATTCCATACGCCGCAAGCATTTGCCGCTTTGGTGTAATGCGCAGCTGAGGTACTTCCACCTGTTGATCCACTGCCACGTCTGCAATGCCGTCTATGGTTTTGATATTGGTCTCAATGTTTTTTCCAATTTCAAATAGACGCTGCAAATCAGAACCGAACACCTTAATGGCAATGTTGGCACGAGTACCCGAAAGCATGTGATCAATACGGTGCGCAATAGGTTGTCCCAAGGTGATGTTGGCGCCAGGCACCACGCTCAGCTTAGTTCGAACTTCTTCGAAAAACGCCTCCTTGCTTTTGTCTGTCAAAGTAAATGGCACGTCAATCTCCGCAGCATTTACGCCTTGCGCATGCTCATCCAGTTCTGCACGACCCGTTCTTCTTGTCACCACTTCTACTTCTGGCATTTCAAGTAGCAACTCTTCTACTAGTGTACCAGTTTTGTTGCTTTCTTCCAAGGACATACCGGGTAGACCAACCACACTGATGACTAGCGAACCTTCATTAAACTCAGGAAGGAAGCTTCTCCCCAATTGCGTAAGTAAAATTATGCAGATTAGAAATGCTCCGATAGTCAGCCCAATGATGGTTTTAGGTATTCGTAACGCTTTTACCAAAGTTCCGGAATACACCTTTTGAAGCCATCTTTCTACTCTTGTACCATCCGCTTGCTTAGATAACACTTTGTCACTCTTTAGCAGATACGAACACAAAACAGGAGTAACGGTTACAGCGACTACCAGCGAAGTAAGTACCGAAGTAATAAATGCAATTCCTAATGGTTGAAGCAAGCGACCTTCCATTCCGCTTAGGAAAAAGAGAGGAATGAACGAAACAATAATAATCAGCGTTGCGATAATGATGGAACTCCTGATTTCCACAGACGCATCTTTTACCACGGTTAGTATCGGCAGTCTTTCTTCTTTTGGTTTGCGAATATTTTCACGCAAACGCTTAAAGACATTCTCTACATCAATAATTGCATCATCCACTAACGCACCAATGGCAATGGCCATTCCTCCCAAACTCATTGTGTTAATTGTGTAACCCAACATCTTCAACACGATGATGGACACCAACAATGAAATGGGAATGGCTACCAGCGAGATGGCTGTCGTTCGCCAATTCATCAAGAATATGAACAGGACGATGACCACAAAAAAAGCTCCTTCCAAAAGTGTCTGATTCAGATTAGCGATGGATGCCTCTATAAAATTAGCCTGTCGGAAAATATGGCTTTTGATTTCCACACCCTCGGGAAGCGTCTTTTGCATTTCTGCAATGGCTTCATCCAGACTTCCTGTCAATGCTAGTGTATTGACATCAGGCTGCTTGGAAATGGTCAGGATGACTGCTGGCGAAGCATTCAAGGAACCATCCCCAATTTTGTCAGCCGCTCCAATTTGAACGGTGGCTACATCTTTGATTTTGATTGTCTGTCCATTGACTTGCTTCAATACAGCCTCTTGCAAATCTTCAACAGTGTTGGCTCGTCCATTCCCTTTCACGATGTATTGATTGCTATGCTGATTGATTACGCCACCAGGGGCATTAATATTGGATTCTTCTACCTTTTTTAGGAGCTCGTCTAACGTGACATTGTAATACTTCAGCTTTTCGGGATGGGCAAAAATCTGATATTGCTTGTAGTCCCCACCAATTACAATCACATTGGCTATCCCTCCAATTGATTTAATTCTAGGCCGGATTGTCCAGTCAGATAAGGTTCTGAGTTCCATTGGCGACAAGTTGTCGGAAGTAACCGCCAGCAGCATGATTTCGCCCATAATGGATGAAATGGGTGCCATGGTAGGCGTTCCCACACCATCGGGTAGATTTTCACGAACCATAGGAATCCGCTCACTTACGATCTGTCGTGCACGATAGATGTCCGTTCCCCATTCAAACTCAACCCACACAATGGAAATTCCTGCTGCAGATGACGAACGGATCCGTCTTACGTTCGGAGAGCCATTCATGGCGGTTTCCAATTGATAGGTCACCAGCTTTTCCACTTCCTCTGATTCCATTCCATGAGCTTCCGTTAGTATGGTAACTGTCGGAGCTGTGAGGTCAGGAAATACATCCACATTCATGTTTCGGGCAATATAAATCCCCGACACACTCAGTAGCACGGCTGCCAAAAGCACCATCAGGCGGTTTTGGAGCGATATTGATAATATTTTATTTAGCATGCTACTTTATTCAATGATCGTGTCCATGTGCGGGAACAGCGCCTGACATGGCAGCCATTTTTACCTGATAGGCTCCTATGCTCACCACCATTTCTCCAACTTCAAGTCCTGATGTTATTTCTACCAAATTGCCGTTTTTACGACCTATGGTCACTGGTCTTCTTTCAAAGCTTTCACCGGATAGTTCCACAATAACTGAATAACTTCCATAATCTTCCAGCAAGGAGGATGTGGGAATCACCGTTGAATTTTTAGGTTTTCCTATTGAAAGCTGAACCTCTGTGAAACTGCCTTCTGGCATTTCTACTACATCGTTGATCTCCGAAAAGATGGACAATAAGGGTTTGTCACTTTCCACTTCTTTTCCAATCGAAAGAATTTTTCCTCCTGTCGCATTTAAACTCGACCATTTTCCTTCTTTCGGTTGGTACCAAACATCAAAAATGCTATTCAGTTTTGAAGCGATAGATGAACTGACCTGTGCTTCTAACAAACTTGATTTATGACTGGTAATGGTCAAAAGCGATGCACCTTCTTCCACAAATGCACCATTGTTCACAACGAGGCTTTTGATATAGCCATCAAACGGAACAATTACCTGCTTGCCATTGGCGCCATACCCTGCGCTCAAGGTCTCGTACCTTGATTTGGCGACCAGGTATTTTTGCTTTTCTTGCTCGAATTCTGCTTTGGAAACGATCTTTGATTCGAATAGCTTTTGTTTCCGTTCATAGGAGGATTTGGCCTGATCGAAATTCGCTTTAGCCATCTTTATCTGTGCATCCATATTGTTGGATGTAAGATTGGCACTGCTCACAGACATCAATACTTGTCCTTTCCTCACCTTACTACCTTCGTTGAGGCTATTGCCACGAAATGTAACCGTTCCGCTCACAGGTGCAGGAAGCGTCTTATAATCCGAAGGTGAAACTTTCCAGATGCCTGAAGTTGGAATCATTTCATAGACTTCATCCAATTCAGCTAGAGCAGTCTGAAAATCAATCTTCCAGGCTTGTTCTTTCAAAAAAGTAATGGAACCGTCATCGGACTCTTCTTCTCCTAACACCTCTACGGCTTCCTCAACAGATGCAAACACCCGAACGTCATTCAGGACAATTCTGTCTGAAAGCGTTGGCGTTTTTATATCAAATATCAATTGAAATATGCCTGCTTCTTTTGGTTGCAGAATAGGTCTGAAAATCCCAGGAGAGGATGGTGCGTCCACGGTGTGGCGAATTCCTTTGTCTCCCTTGATTAAACTTACTGTGACATTGCCTTCTCGCACAGGTTTATGTTTATCCATAAACGTAAAATGCGCTGCAAAGCGACTCGAGTTTCCAACAACAAGAGCAGGAAATTCAACAAATAGCTCTGTTTTCTCTGTCCAAATAGTTGCGTCCACAGTAGGCATTTCTTCTCCCTCAGTGATATGACCACCTGTTGCATCATGTGCATGTCCTTGTTCTCCTGTTGATTGACAGGATGCAAAAACCACAGCCAACAGCATGATTAAATAGCGTTTGTATTTTTCCAGGTAGTTCATTTCTTTGATCCTATTACATTGTAATTCCCCTTGGTCTTCAAGGTGACAGAAACATCCTTTGTGCCGGTATTTTTCCAATACCAGCCATGAGAACCTTCAAAAGGTGCAGTCATTGTACCTTTCATTTTATCAGATGTGGCTTGCGTGAAACTTTCGAAGTATTTGGTGGTCTCGTAATCCAATGGCTCACCATGAAAGTCAAAATATAGAGGCACTTCAGAAGTCCATTCGTAAGTCAGTTTTTCATACTTCTTTAGGTAGAACTTGTATTCAATACCTTTATTTGCAGGTACTACCACTGTGACTTCATTTTCTTGATTGCTTGTAGTTGGAGTGGTTTTGTTATCATTATTTGGGCTTGTAGACTTCACATTTGTTGAATCTCCTATTGTGAATTCTTCTTGTTCTACATCGCTACCTTCATCATCATGTGTGTGGCCACCATCTTCTGTTCCATGCTCATGTCCATGCTCATTCTCTGTATTCTTCGAATTACAAGCCGCTGAGAATAGAATAATAGATACGATAAGTATTTTTGATATTTTCATAATCTTTTTTTTTACAATTGATGTTTTAGAATATCAGCTCTTTGCTGATTCAGTTGTTTTTCCATTTCTAGCATGGAATCAAAAGCCTGCCGGTAAAACTGGAGTTCCATGTAATACTCCATGAAAGAGATTTCACCAAGCTCATAGGCTTCAAGTAATAAAGTATCACTGTTTAGCGCACTCAACGTACTTTGATATTCATTGAATTTGCTCAACAAGGTTTGGTAATCATTGTACTGATTCCGAAACTCCGAAAAGGCAGTCAATGATTGGATATTGGTATAGGACTGTTGATATTTATAATAAGCCTCCGCAGCCTTTACCTTATTTCTATTGCTCCAGAGAGGGATGGAAATACCACCATAAACACCGGAGAAACGTTCACCGGATACACCTTGTGAATTAAAGCCTGCAGTCAGATTAGGCAGAGATTTGTTCTTTGACAGTGCTATTTGCTGAAAGGCGACTACTTGTTGCTGTTTCAGAATTTTAGCCGAAGGATCGGTCATCTGCCTATTCGACCATATACTATCCATAGCAGCCAGGTTCAAGTTATCCACGAAGTCAGGTTGATTCAAAGTGACCTCAATACCACCATTCAGATTTTGCAGAAGCAGCAAAATATTTTGTCTGTTAGTCTTGATTTGTTCAACCTTGAACTGCTCCTGTATCCAGGCAACTTTGGCCTTGTTGGCCTCCAAAATTCCAACCTGCTCTTTTTCAAATAATTCCTGAACCTGATCGAAGACTTTTTTAGCCTGTTGAGCTCTGATTTCTTCTGCGGTCTTTTTATTATTCAGAAACACCAACTCCAAACAATAATTCTTAGCATAGAGCAACACCTCTTGCCGTTTTAAGGCATATCCCATCTCTATTTGTGCTTGTTGTTTCCCTATTAACCGATTACGAACACTGTACACGGTTGGAAACTCAAAAGACTGTGTCACTTGAAATTCCGAATAGTCACCAGTATTGTGATTTCCAAATGGTAGATAGTATGCTCCTGCCTGTGGATCAGGAAGATTGTTGCCAGCCTTTAAATCAAGCCGTTTACTTTCCATCAAAGATGAATAAGCTTGTAGCTCTCGATTATTTTGTTCGATTTCTTCCAATATCCTTGTCAAATCATCGGTCTGGGCATTTACCAGAAATGATATCAAGCATACGCCGAAAGCGAATACTGTTTTTTTATACATGTAAAATGATTTTAGAATTAATCAATAAAATTCAACGAAAACGTGTTCGTAAATCATTGATGATATTTATCCATCAATATTTGATTATCCTAAAGAAGGGGGTGCTCGTAGTGAGCAATTTAGAAGAAAAGGGTTTTTGTGAAATTCCGATCTAAATAGCGAATACCTACTATGTGTTTCCACTATTAATTTTGGTGGTAAGCTTATTGACTCAACGAATTCGACCTCTGGAATTACCTCTAAATGTGTATTGGGGTTTTCCTCCTTTACCCACTGAATTAGTTCATGTGCGTGGGAGATATGAGAATGATTATCCAAAAAGAAGGAAATAAAATTCCCATGTTCTTCTTTTTCCGAGCTATTCTCACCTGACTGATGAGTGTGGTTTTCATGGCTATGATGATCGTCAAGTTTTTCGACGGAAACATTATAGCTGTCATGGTGATGGTGCACATGTGGTAAAAGCTGGTGCAGCCAAAAAATGCTGAAGGCAGTTAAAAAGAATAGAGATGATAGTTTACTATATCTTGACACTTGTCACAAAGTAATCCCTTAATTGGCGGATATCAAAAGCGATTATTGCTCGTTGGCATTTCTGTACTCATAGTTCGACTCAACATCTTTAATTAAAACGGTCGTTTTGTAAAACTGGTTCAATCGTCGCTTTGCAAAACCTCTTATTGAAGAGACTCTCATTGGTAATTGTTTGTTAGCCATTGACCTTAAATCTGAAAAATAAGCTTCTTGCTTTTTTGACATATACTACTTACGGTTGCCCAAAATTCTTCGTTTTGTAGTGGAGTGAAACGGAGCGTTTGACAAAACCAAGACCTGTGTTTTAAACGAGTTCATTACGGAGCTCTTGCGGAGTTTTGAACCGTTTAAAACACGTCTTGCTCCTGCTGCGTAAGGCCTCTGATTAGCTTCCGATAGATTGAATTTTAAAAGGGCAGATTTATTGAAATTCTAAGTAGTCTTAGACATCCAATTTTGACTGGTTCGACAGAATCTAATTCTGATGTTTGCAGAGGAGAGAAACGGAACGTTAGGCAAACCGAGACTTGTGTTGGAGGGAAGTCAAAACGCGAGTTTTGAGTTACCGGAAACACGTCTCGCTCCTACCCGTAGGATACATCTAACTGGTTACTTAAAAGTCAGCCTCTCAAGGGTTACATGTACCCTTCATCTTTCATTGAGCAATACCCATCGTTGGTAAGAATAAGATGATCTAAAACTGATATGTCCAGCAGTAGTCCACCTCGGTACAATTTGTTTGTCATCTTAATGTCTGACTCGCTTGGGATGAGGTTACCTGACGGATGATTATGAGCGACTACTAACGAGCTAGCATTGGCAACTAGAGCTGTAGAGAAAACCAACTTCGGATCGACAGTTGTTGAAGACACTCCGCCGGAGGAAATGGATACGATACCAAGCACTCTATGTGCCTGGTTCAGTAGCAGCATTTTAAACTCTTCTCTCAATTGAATCTGGCTCTTATCCCAGTAATGTTTAAAAATCAGATAGGCATGCTCAGGACTGGAAATAACAGGACGATCTACTGGACGGATTTCTGTCTTATAGAACAGCTGGATTTCCGATACACAATTCGGATTGAAGTTTTTGTAATCGATAGAATGAGATGTAGAATGTTGTGCTTCCATAATTTTTCTTTTCCCCGAAGCAGGGTTCGATTATGGAGCAAAAGCAGGTTAGAAAATTTGAAACATATGTCCGGCTTAAAGCATTAATTTTCTAAAGCTTTTGTGGAATAATAAAGAAGCCTGCTAACCTTGAAAAGAAAGAATTATGAAGTCACATTAATTTGAGGGCAGACGAAACTTTAGCCAAGCGGCAGAACCTTCCCCAGAGGCAGCCTTTGGTGCATTTTTAGGAGCCTCCTCCTTCTATCGTTTTCGAGTAACAAGAACAAACCGGTGGAGGTTATGCCAAGTAAAAATAGGGTGCTGGAATCCGGTTAGAAATACTACCTGAAAGGTGGAGATCTTCAAATTTTTACTTGACATATTCTGGATTTGAGGTTTGTAACTTGATAGAAAGGAAGCGGAGAAAAATGCTTTGGATAGGCCAATTTATAACTCGAAAAAGTGATTTTGGGAGGAGCTTTTTCACCCATTATTCTGAGAACGGTTGATGTGAAGAGAGAAAGTGAATGATGCCCACTTAAAATAAATCGATGGTCTTCAAATTCTCTCTTCACATCAATTGTTCCTGGTATAGGAGAACTTTTTGCTGTTTTCATTTGATAAGTAGATGAATATGGGAAACAGCAAAGTGTTCTCCCAGTGGAGGATGAGCTTATGGATTGAAGGGTGAAAGTACCATGTACTTTGCGATATGGAATGTGGGAAAAGCCCGACCTGACGAAGTAAGGGAATCCCCAAATAGACTTGAGCCAGTTCTATATAAAGATTCATTTTATGAGTTTAACGCCAACTATCATCCGTAAGCTGGACTCTTCAAATTTCTATAAAAAAATCTTATCACTCCACCTTTGCAAATAGCTCAGCTAGCTTATGGATGAAAGTGTCTGTTAGATGAATTTATTTGTTCCCTTGTTATTGATTTTCCTAGAAATTTTAAGTCGTTAATTTCAGGAATTAAGATGCTAAATCTATTCTCTTTTAACTTCTCTCTTAATTCCATTAGTAGGCGGCCTAAGGCATTAGTTCCAACGTAATTATTACCTTCATCAACAGCTCCCCATACTTTATCCTTATCTGTAAATTCAACAATGTCCAAGTGCTTTGTATCCAAAAGCGCTTTAGAAAATTTCTCCATGTTCTGATATAGTTTCAGTTCGATACAGAATTTCATTATTTTAAATCGATTCGAATTCCAATCGGGTCGTGAAAGCTCTAATCTAGTACGACCATATTTTTTTGCTGAAATTGGACTTGAATATCGAATTATTTCCTTCTGGATTTCTGGATTATTGGGAAATCTTAAGGCTTGATATAAAGCCTCCGAAGTTCTAATAAGAGTTCCATCAATTGTAATTGGAAAGCCTGGAGCCATGTTAGACAATGCTCCGTTTTTCCCTTTGGTACTCTTGAAGGTGATACAACTATATTTTTGATATGTCCGAATACTAAGAGTCATGTCAATTTCTCCCTCTATTTTTTACAGGGAATAATGGAAACCAATCATTGGCACCCCACCAAAACACAATGGGACATGTATTTGAAATATTCCGCCATGTAAAGAAGTGACTACCTGTTCCAAGTGTTTTATAAGACGGGGGTGTCATACCAAGTGGTCTTAAGCTTTTGGCAGTAAGGTTGTCAATTGATTGGATAATTTCAAAGCCTTTTTTTAATAGAATGTTTTCATATCTAATCCTATTGTCCGGGCTCGAAAAAAAATCTTCTTTCTTGGGATGATCAGAATTTCTGAATGCATGTTTTTCGTTTCGCATTTCATATTCTCGCTCAAATGCCCCTTCGATGAATTCTAAAAACTCATCTCCTATATCACTTTTTATTGGATAAATATGGTTGAATTCAGGGTTCGAATTAAAGTAGTTGATGTTTGGGTTGTTATCAATTTTTGCTACTCTGTAAAATTTCAGTCTTTGGCTAAGTTTATATTCCAATTTGTTATCTATGGCAAACTGAACATTACTAGTAGCCCAAGAATGAAGAATCACAAAAGAAGCTATTATTCTGATTCCGGATTCTTTAAATTGGGCATTACCTAAACTCTCGATTTCAGTCAGTATGTCTTTACGAAAAGTTCCTCCAGATGCAAGGACATCATCTAAATAAATCCAATTCTTAATTTCCTTCTGACCACAATCTTCGAGTGAGCAGTCATACTGGTCTTGAATGATGGTATCTATTAAACCCAGAAATACCTTTTGGCTTTTACCTGCTTCTTGACAATCTAAAAATCTAGTTTCATCCAAGAATTCTTTGACACTTTCATATCCAAAATCTTTTCTTAAGGTTTCGAACTCTTTTCCTAGTATTCTTAAAGTGCTTTCCTTACTCAAATAACTTTGGGGTAGGAGATGTAATAGTTCGGTTAGAATGAATTCCTTGTCTTTTTCTTCAAATTGTTGAATCCACTTATTAACATGACCAGAGTCAATTCTTTGGCGGTATAAAAAATTTATATCTTCTTCTCGATAGTCACCTATTATTTCGACAATCTTTTCAATTAATTCTTCCATTCTCAATCTTGCTAGTAATTGCTTCTAACTTTCAGACATGGCATGTGCCTCTGAATTTCCTTAATATCTACAATCTAGCAGATTTGCAGATCAGTTTCAAGCAATTACTTAGAGGTATGAGCTAAATCAATGTTAGACAAAGCCACGTTTCCACGCTAAGGCTGATTTTTACCCCACCACTTTGCCAAGCCGAGCCACCTCATAAATAACTGAAATCTCCTCCTTTCCGAAGGGATGGAAACTCTCCCGCATGAATTGAATTTTGTGTGAAGCGTAACCACTATTTATATCTATAACTGGAGCACAACTCAATATAAGTACACGTGTTAGAATTAGCATTGAAACCTAATTGAATAATTACAATTAAACTAAATAATAAATAAAATGAGAAAAAATGAAAACGATTGCGGGAATGAAAACGCAAAGAAAAAGGAGACAGTCATCATCGTGAATGGTACTGCAAAGCAATGGCCTAAAAGGCAAATCAGCTTTGAGGAGATAATAACCCTCGCATACGGACAGTACATTGATAAACCCACAATGGTCTATACTGTTGCGTATGAAGATGGCCCAAAACAAAACCGGGAGGGTTCTTTGATCAAAGGGCAAGTTGTATTTGTGAAAAATAAGATGATATTTCATGCAACAGCAACTGATAAATCTTAATCCTGACCTAAAGCAGCTTTGGGAT
>JAJCYL010000403.1 GCA_029262955.1 Cytophagales bacterium
GAAGAGCATTGGGGGTAGATACCTATAGTAACTTTTCACATTTGTCAATCTGAAAAGATAGACTATTGCGTTTTCAATACTTTATGTTAAACATAGCTTCTGGATTACAAATTCCAGAAGAGCTTCGGGGGTGGGTTTGAAATTAAAAAAAGTAGCAGCTTTTTCAGATTTGTAATCTGAAAAGATAGATCCTTGGATTTTCAATCCTTTATGTTAGACTTCTGCTTCTGGATTACAAATCCAGAAGAGCATAGGTTACAAATCCGAAAAGGGTGGGTTTGAAATTAAAAAAGTAGCGCTTTTTCAGATTTGTAATCTGAAAAGATAGATCCTTGGATTTTCAATCCTTTTCGTTAAGACTCTACTTCTGGATTACACCAGAAGAGCCTGAGAAGAGAATAGCCTGAGATGAATCCAGTGGAGGCTATTAGGACTAAGTAGCCTCCACGAGATCTTATAAGATATACTGGCTCAGATCTTTATCTTTCACCAGTTCAGACAGTCGTTCTTTCACCATTTCTCTCGTTACCAAGATTTTTGCATTAGGACCAATCTCGTCAGGAACATCAAACAAAAATTCATTCAACAAGTGACTGACTACTGTGTGAAGCCTTCTGGCTCCTATATTTTCAACTTCACTGTTGATATTGAATGCGATCTCTGCAATTTCTTGAAGAGCATCATCCTGAAATTGAAGGCTCACCTCTTCTGACTCAAATAGTGCTTCATACTGTTTGGTCAAAGCATTCTTCGGTTCTTTCAATATTCTGAGAAAATCATCTTTGGTAAGATTGTTGAGCTCCACTCTAATGGGAAATCGCCCTTGAAGCTCAGGGATCAAATCAGAAGGTTTGGCAAAATGAAACGCCCCCGCGGCAATGAAAAGCACATGATCTGTGTTGACAATGCCATATTTTGTGTTAACCGCACTTCCCTCTACGATAGGAAGCATATCTCGCTGAACACCTTCTCTACTTACATCAGGACCACTGCCAGACCCTTTCCCTCCTGCTATTTTATCTACTTCATCAATGAAGATTATTCCGGTATTCTCAGCTTTCTGGATAGCTTCCTCCTTTACTTCATCCATGTCAATCAGCTTAGCTGATTCGTCTTCCAGTAAGATTCTCCTGGCATCGCCTATGGTGACTTTTCTCTTCTTATTCTTCTTTGGCATCATCCCACCAATCATCTCCTGCAAGTTCATCATGGACACCTCATCCACCATCCCTCCACCAACCATGCCAACTCCACTGGCATTTGGTTGTTTCACATTGACTTCAATTTTTCTGTCGTCCAGCTCACCACTCCTTAACTTCTCACGAAATCTCTCACGAGTTCTTTCATTTAGCTCCAGATCTGACTTTGGCTCGTTGTCGCCATCAACCACCGTCATTGGAGTTTTTTGAGTTTCTTTTATTGGTGGGATTAATGTATCCAGTATTAGGCTCTCCACAATTTCCATGGCTTTCTCCTTAACCTCCTCTTTTTTTGATGCTTTTACCAGGCTCACCGCCTGTTCCACCAGGTCGCGTACCATGCTTTCAACATCTCTACCTACATAGCCTACTTCTGTAAACTTACTGGCTTCAACCTTGGTAAATGGCGCATCTGCAATTTTGGCCAACCTTCGTGCTATCTCTGTTTTACCAACTCCAGTAGCTCCAATCATGAGGATGTTATTTGGTATAATCTCCTCCTTGATATCTGAGGTAACGCTCATTCTCCGCCATCGATTTCTTAAGGCGATGGCCACATTTCTTTTGGCGTCATTCTGACCAATTATATATTTATCGAGCTCAGCAACAATTTGCCTGGGCGTCATATATTTATTTGCTTCTATCATCTTCTAAACTTTACTTTTCTTCTTAATTAATGAATTCATATTGGTGGCAATTGTGAAATGATTTCCACCACCTGCAACATGATAAATGGCCCTCGTATAGGCGAGTTCAAAGGTCTTGATTCGAACTAAAAATCCAAATGAGAAACCCGCTCCGCCAGATTTTGAGTCCAATCTAAGCTCTTTCCTGATCAAATGATTATAACCAGCTCTTAGGTGAACATTTCTGGATATTAAAAACTCTGTACCCAGATTAAAATGCCTGAATACTTTATCAAACGTGCCTGCTTTCTCATTTACCAACGATGCATCACTGGCATCATCGAAAAATGTTAGATCTCCCTGATAGAGGTTGTAGGATGACAATGAAAATCGTACAGGCATATGCTCAGGCTTAAAGGTCACCCCCAATTGGACGTCAAATGGGATGTTTGAACTGGCTGTTGAGGTGTAGTCCGACAGATAAAATCCAATGTTCTTAAAAGTTAAACCAACGGCTAGCTCCTTTTCCGGATGCTCAAAGATTCCTCCAATGTCCATTAATAGTGCCGATGCCCGAAAACTCTCTATACCTGAACTGGCAAATTTGAGGTTGGCACCAAGGGCAAATACGCTGACCCTGTGACTATAACCAACAATAAGGGCATATTCATTGGCATTGAAAGTGCCTTGTTCAACTCCGGAAGGATCAAATCCATCTATTTCACCAAAGTTCATGTACTGAACTCCAAATCCAATGACACCTACATTTTTGAAATTCTGTGCATAACTGAGATTATTCAATCTCGTATCCGCCAGGAATCCCAAATAGCTAAAAGTGGCGTCTCCTGATTTGACTGAATCTAATAGTGCCGGATTAGATAAGAAGCTTTCGACATTATTTTCAGTATGAGATACATTAATTCCCCCTAAAGCAGCTGTACGAGCATTTGAAGGGAGGTTAATAAACTCAAATGATCTCTCACCTCCAATTTGGCCCCTTAACAATAAAGGAGATGCAATAAGAATTAGTATAGTGAAATGTCTCACAATAGTGTGATTGATTAATTCTTAACGTCATTATCAATCACAAATTCGATCGCGTTTTTAACTTTCTTTTTCTCAAGGGCCAAATTAATCACATCATCCACTGTAGATACGTAGTGAATTTTCATGTTTGACAAGTAGTTTGACGGTATATCATCTACATCTTTTTTGTTGCGATGACATAGAATCAGCTCTTTAATCCCTGCTCTCCTTGCGGCAAGAATTTTTTCTCTAATACCTCCTACAGGCAACACCTTACCTCGTAGGGTGATCTCACCAGTCATTGCAAGTTTCTTTCTAACCTTCCTTTGAGTGAAAATCGAAGCCAGAGATGTAAACATAGTTATACCTGCCGAAGGACCATCTTTAGGAACTGCACCAGCAGGTACGTGAACATGAAGGTCATAATTGTCAAATATCTTATAGTGAATTCCGAGGCGGTCAGAATAAGATCTTAAATATGACAATGCGGCCATCGCAGACTCTTTCATTACATCTCCCAGCTGACCAGATAAAGTCAGTTTACCCTTTCCTCTGCTGAGACTTGATTCGACAAACAATATTTCTCCTCCTACCTGTGTCCAGGCCAGTCCGGTAACCACTCCCGGCATATCATCATCCTGGTAGAGTTCCTTATCAAAAATTTCCGTTCCAAGAATTTCAACTACCTCACCAGTACTAATCTTCTTGGAATATTCCTGCTCCATTGCTATGGACTTCGCGACATTCCTTATCAAAGACGCAATTTTTCGCTCTAAAGTCCTCACTCCTGATTCCCTGGTATACCCTTCAATTATCTTAATAATTGCTTTGTGGTCAATAGTGAAATGCGTCGCTTTAAGTCCATGCTCTTTTCGCTGCTTCGGGATCAGATGTTTCTTGGCTATTTCAATCTTCTCTTCAAGGGTATAACCATTAATTTCTATAATCTCCATCCGGTCTCTTAATGCGGGATGAATAGTATCCAAGGAATTAGCTGTTGCAATGAATAGTACTTTAGAAAGATTATAGTCTACTTCCAGGTAGTTGTCCTTAAAAGCGCTGTTCTGTTCCGGATCAAGCACTTCGAGCAAAGCAGACGATGGATCACCTCTAAAATCTGAACTCACTTTGTCAATTTCATCCAAAACAAACACCGGATTAGAGCTATCTGCCCGTTTGATATTCTGAATGATTTTACCGGGCATAGAACCTATATAGGTTTTTCGGTGACCTCGGATCTCTGCTTCATCATGGACGCCACCAAGTGACATTCTGACATATTTACGGTCCAAGGCTTTCGCAATACTCTTGCCGAGCGAAGTCTTACCCACTCCGGGAGGTCCGTATAGACAAAGAATAGGACCCTTAAGGTCATTCTTCAACTTAAGAACCGCCAAATACTCAATTATTCGATCTTTTACTTTATCTAAACCGGAATGGTCCTTGTCAAGAATTTTCTTAGCCCGATTAAGGTCGAAATTGTCTGCAGTGAATTCTCCCCAAGGCAAGTCAACTAATAACTCTGCATAATTCATTGAAACCGGATATTCTGCAGATGCCGGATTTATACGCATTAGTTTGTCCAGCTCTTTATTAAAATGCCCAGCAACCTCTTCTGGCCATAACTTTTCATGACCCCTCATTCGCAGATGCTCTACTTCTTTGTCAGGTCCTTCATGTCCCAATTCATCCTGAAGCACTTTCATCTGCTGCCGCAGATAATAATCCCTCTGTTGTTGATCAATGTCAGTGTGAACTTTATCCTGGATCTCATGCTTAAGCATGAGCATTTCAATGTCTTTGAGCATGTACTCCAGAAGCAGCTGGGCTCTTTCAACTCCGTCATTGATCTCCAGTAATTTCTGTTTATCTGCCACCTCCACATTTACATTGGAGGATAAAAAGTGAGTCAAAAAACTTGAACTCTCGATATTATCCAGGGCAATTTGAGCTTCCTGTGGTATATCCGGATTTAGCTTGAGGATTTTTTTTGCGGAATCCTTTAAGGAATTAACCAAGGCTTTCACCTCCTTCTTTCTCTGTGAGGGGAAGTTCTCCTCAATAAGATTGACATTTGCTGTTATGTAGGGCTCTTCCTGAAGGACGTTTTCGATTTTAAACCTCTTTTTCCCTTGAATAATAATGGTCGTATTACCGTCAGGAAGGACAAGCATCTTTAGAATTTTGGCCACAGTACCTATCTGAAAAATATCCTTGGAGCCTGGGTCCTCGTCATTGTTTTTCTGAGCGGTTACCCCAATAATTTTATCCGTTTTATAGGCCTTTTTAACCAACCTTATTGACTTCTGCCGTCCAACTGTTATAGGTATTACAACCCCTGGGAATAGAACGGTGTTTTTTATGGGTAAAATTAGAAGTTCTTTTGGCAACTGTTCCGATGTAAAATCTTCATCCGAATTCGGATTGATCATCGTCACTATATCGCTGTCTTCGGGAGCTATATCAACTGTCAAAAGCTGCTTCAGGTATTTTTTATTCTCTCTATCCATATATTATCTTATCTGCCATTATGGCACAAGCACATACCAAAAAATGGTATTATTTGCATGGCTTGTATAAATTGCAATAGCTATGCCAAAAAAACCGTTTAATTTATTAAGATCTCAGCCTTAACAGCATTAAGATAGTAGTGGATGATTGAGAAACGAGGGCATAAACATGGTATTCGTTGGTTTGGCATTATTTGCCTGTCCCTTCTTTTGTTTATTCTAAATTCCCGGGAAAGCAGCGCACAAAAGCGGGAAGAAAATGTTTTACTGGACTCTGCTTTAATCAATGAACAATTCAATTTGTTCAAGTTCAAGAATATCAATCGGCTGGCCCTTTATGCCGATAAGAATAAACTCCAAAGGATCAGGTCACTAGACAAACAAGAAAAATGGGAGGACCTTTATCACGCGCTTCGTGATTATGTAAGTCGCTTTGGTATCAAAAATTTCTATTATGACACTTACCTCATATGGAAATTGGCCAAGCTGACTGAGTTGTTTGGTGACCAGGAGGAAGCCAAGTCACTCTATAGGCTCGTTCTCAAGCATCATCAAGAGGGCATAGCTATCCAGGAAATTGAGTTGTATTATGACTCTTTGAACACTCAGGAGACAGAGCTGTATGTGCCCATTGACTATTATTACGAATTAGTTGAATACCGTAAAGCGATTGATACGCTTCAACCTCCCCGTGGTGTCCTATTGAATATGGGTGGAAATGTCAATTCGCGACTGGCCGATTATGGCCCATCTTTAAATGTCAATGACAACGTGCTCATTTATACTTCTAAGCGAAATGAAATTCGCGTCCAACTGGAGTTTTATAGAAACGAAGACCTCTTCTATAGCAAACGAGATGGACGGTATTGGACGGTTAGTGAACCCATGAAGGGAATAAACACCCAATACAATGAAGGCTCTGCCACTCTGAGCCGAGATGGAAAGACACTCTATTTCTCACGGTGCGATTCCCCTGATACTTACGGCGATTGCGATATTTTCATGGCTGAAATGGAGGCTGACAGTACCTGGGGCAATGTTACTAATCTGGGTGTAAACATTAATAGCCTGGCATGGGACTCTCACCCTTCGCTTTCTCATAATGAAGACACGTTGTATTTCGCTTCTGATCGAATTGGTGGATTTGGCCTCTCAGACATTTACTACACCTACAAAAAGAAAAACGGTGATTGGGCTGAATCTCAGAATATGGGCCCTGTAATTAATACCAGACATAATGAAGTAAGCCCATTTTTTCACCCGGTTTTTAATGTGCTTTACTTTAGTTCTAACGGACAGCTTTACGTCTTTGGCGAATATGATATCTATAAAACATATAACTATAAAGGCACCTGGACGGAGCCCAAAAATATTGGACCACTGGTAAACGGTATAGGCAGTGAATTCTACTTTACCATTGACGCCAAGTCCGAATCTCTATTCTATGCTCGAACTGCCACCCGTGATTTAGATAAAATGGATCTCTACTCGTTTCCTTTACCTATGGAAGCCAAACCTGGTGCTTTAACCAGGGTGACCGGATCTTTGAAAGATTCCCTGTCTGGCAAGCCATTTAGTGGAATAGTTTCGATCATCGATATGGATGATGGGGTAGAAGTGGCACCTAAATACCTTAGACAAGATGGTAGTTTTGAATTCGACCTAATTAATAATAAGAATTACCTACTGGTTATTCAGGGAGATGACTTTTTTAGAATTGAGGAAATGTTCTATCTCCAGGGGCCTACTGAGTTCAATAAATTGACTGAACCGATCTCCAGTCGGGTAAAGTTTGAATCCATCACTTTTGCCAACGGTAAAGCAGATCTCACTACGGAAATGTTTGGAGACCTGAATAAGCTCGTCAATTTTATGTACGACAACCCTGATTTCCTGTTGAGGGTATCAGGACATACAGATTCCTCCGGTAATGAAGATTTCAATCTGAGGCTTTCCAAAGAACGAGCCAAAAATATTCGTGACTATATCGTTCTTTTTGGCGATGTTGAGGCGCACAGAGTAGAAGCCGATGGCTTTGGTAGTTCACGTCCCCTTATTAAAGAACTAACAGAAGAAGATCGGGCGTTGAATCGAAGAGTCGAATTTGAAATTTATCGGCCAGCGTTAGAGGTGGTGGAGAGTAATTAAGTTAACAATTAAGTTCGTTTCGAACCTTGGTGAGAAATCCCCTTGAATAATTACTTATAAAAAATAACATATTAGCCCTCACTTATGGGATATCTCACTACGTTCGATATGACGGTAATGGGGTCGGGGGGATTCTCTATTACAGAGTATAATAAAGATCCGAGAATGTGGCATTCAATTGCTCAATTAACGCCAATTTTTTTCTCCTTGAATATTTTTTTACTTGCTTCTCTCTCTCAATTGCCTCTTCAATAGAATGATAATTCTCAAAATAAACCAGTTTGTAAATGTTGTATCGAGAAGTAAAACTTCTTGGGTACAATTTTTCTCGATGTTCTCCTACTCGATCCCAAAGTGAAGATGTCACACCAGTATAGAAAACGGTATGGTATTTATTAGTCATAATATAAACGGAGCCACCTCGAATTATAAGGATATAGTACTAAATCCAGACGTCATTTCGAACGACCGTAGGGAGGAGAAATCTCCATGGTTAGATCTCATAACTATTATCCTCTACTGTATATCTATTTGCATTCAATACACCAGTTAAATTGTTATTTGCTATCCCTAATACTCTCCGAGATTAATTGATATAACTCTTGATAGCGAGAATTAAAATCCAACAGATCCAGGTGTTTCTGCATGGTCTCCGTGTCTTCCCTAACCGCCGGGCCAGTCTGTGCTTCAACCGGATTCTGATCAAGGGCTTTTGCTACTGTTTCCCGGATCAAAGGTTTCAGCAATTCCAGGTCCAAATCTCTATTCTCCATCAGCCGGCCGGCAATGTCAATCATGTGATTGGTGAAATTATTAGCAAAAACTGCCGCCAGATGAATGCCCAATCGATCTTCTGAATTCACTACAGTAACATTCGAGCTAATTGAAGAAGCTATTTCCTCCAGGTCATGTTCTGCCAATTGATCATTGCATTCAATCAGCATTGGCACCTCCGAAAATTTGATTTTCCTCTCCTTACTAAATGTTTGGAGTGGATAAAAAACGCCGATGCGGTCCAAAGCAGTGAGCTCGAGGGTAGACATGGGAACGCTACCCGAAGTATGGACAACCATTGCTTCATCCGGAAATACAATTTCAGAAGCAATAAACTCTATGGCATTGTCACTTACGGCAATGATGAATAGCGAAGAAGTACTTAGAGAAAAATCCAAGCTTTCTGTAATAGTTGGATTATAAAGGTTCTTGCTGATTTGTAATGCCTTGTCCTCTGATCGACCATAGATCTCATTGATCACATGGCCAGCTCGTTCTAACTCCGGAGCCAAATGCCAGGCTAGAATGCCGGTCCCGATGATGGTTATTTTGAGAGGCATCAGGGTCAAATTTAGTCAATCGATGTCTCTGTTCAGCCTTCATTATCAAACGAACACTCTCGTCATCCTATAATCTAATAATCAGTATCCAGCCCTAACCGATCTTTCAATTGCCTCAAAATGGGATTGCGCCTGGCCATGTCATTAAACTTATCCAAATCAGTATAGAGGTTTTCCCCTTCTTTTGCTTCTTTAATCACATGACTTATCGAAATCTCCGTATTGTTGAGTGTATTCCTTAAATATCCCAGGAGGTTTTCTTCCATCTTCTTCAGGATATTAATTTCTACCCCATTGTTAATGGACAACTCCAGCACGTGATTCTCTCTAAGAACAGGTTTGTTCTTGAGAATCATAGTTTCTATTCCAGCCAGAGAGTCCTTTTCTTTCTCAAAAAACTCGTCCCAGGCTTTAAGGAGCTCAGCCTCCTCAAATGGTGTGTCCTTTAAAACTTCTTCTTTAACCTCCTCTTTAACTTCCTCTTCCTCATCCAGCATCATCAGGCTAGGGGTCTGCTTAACGCCGTTTGCGCTCGGCTCTTTTTTTGAAATAACCACGGGAGGAACTGGATCTTTTGTTACTCCTTCCAATTCGCTTGAGCCCGCAATAGCTTCTGAAGTCACAAACGACTCCTCTTTGACTATTGGAGCCTCCGGTTTCTCAACTTCTACTACAACTGGGTCAGTAACTTCTGTGGAGAGATCGGGAGTATCCTTCATTGGAACTTCCGGTGGTTCTTCTTTCTTTAATTCAGTTTTTTTTTTGCCTCTGCGGGATCCGGAGAGACATTAGCCAGGCTGATGGCAGCGTTGAGATGGGCCAATTTCATCAGAGCCAGCTCTACATGAAGTCGTTGGTTTTTGCTGGTCTTGTAATTGATGTCACATTGATTGAGGATGTTCAATCCTGAAAGTAAAAAGGACATTGGTGCTTGTTGTGACTGTTGCCGATATTTCTCCTTTACAGAATCGGCCACCTGAAGCAAAGGAATGGTGATTTCATCTTTACAAACCATCAGG
>JAJCYL010000404.1 GCA_029262955.1 Cytophagales bacterium
ATGTCGGCAACAGCCTCCCCAATGGGGTCAAATAGGTCAAAAATTTTAAAAGTGGCAATGTTGCCAATCAGACCCATAAAAGCAAAAAGGAAAATGGTTCCAAAAATGGTGTCGAGCCAGAATCTTTTGAACATGGTATAATTGGGTATTGGTTAGGAGTTTAATTTATATTTATCCAAGTTATACATTATAAGTAACCTAGCGAAGCGAATTTAATAAATGATACCCATATTAGAAATGATCTAATTCTTGTTGAGAAAAGACAAATTTATTGGAAATGTTACTTTGAGTGAGAAAATGCCATGAAAAAACGGTTGACCCTGGATGAATACGTTGACGGAATCGTAAAAGCCGACATTCGGACGCTTAGTCAGGCAATTACACTCATTGAAAGTAAAAGTCCAGCGGATATTGAATTATCCATATCACTCTTAGATCATTTAATGCCTCGAATTGGCAAGTCAATAAGAGTTGGAGTAACAGGGGCACCTGGAGTAGGCAAAAGCACTTTTATCACTCAATTTGGCAAATTGGTAAACTCTAAAAAATTGAAGCTAGCTGTGCTGGCTGTTGACCCGTCAAGCTCTATGAGCCGTGGCAGCATAATGGGAGATAAAACCCGGATGGCTGACCTGCTTCAACTTCCAAATGTGTTTGTTCGTCCTTCTCCGGCGGGAAACAACTTAGGTGGTGTGGCACGGAAAACGCGTGAAGTCATGCTCCTGTGTGAAGCTGCAGGATTTGAATATTTGATCATTGAAACAGTTGGGACAGGTCAGTCCGAAATTGCAGTGAAGAATATGGTAGACTTTCTTCTCCTGCTTCTACCGCCACTAGGTGGAGATGAGCTCCAAGGTTTTAAAAAAGGGATAGTAGAGATTTCAGATGGTATCGCAATTACTAAATCGGACGGCAAGAATGTCCAGGCTGCCAAAGCAGCTGCAGAAGAATATAGATCAGCTTTATCGATTTTAAGCTCAAATAATAAGGAACAGGTTGGAGTCAAAACTTGTAGCGCCCTGGAAAACATTGGATTAGATAGCATCTTCAAGAGTATTAATGAATTCATCCGCTCTCAAAAGAAAAACGGTCATTTTTTTACCAACCGTGATGGTCAGTTAATAAATTGGATGCACGAGGAATTGAAACATCAACTAACTAATTCATTCTATTCAGATAAGAGTAAAAAAATTCTAATCGCTGACTTTGAAAAGCAGGTTGAAAAGAAAGTCATTTCTCCACATGGAGCGGTTAGAAAGTTATTGAACTGAAAAGGATCCCGAAACTACATTCATCCTACTCCTCACCTCCAAATCGAGCATTTATAAGGAGTGAATGCTCCAAGAATCCTTAGAAAACTCTGTCATTAACCAAAAGTATGGGTATAATTTTTTAATATTAACGTCATAATAATTGACTCACTAGCTATGATGTTACTTCGACTTACTTGTCTTCTTGGACTTTTAATCTCTTTTTCAACCAATGCCCAGTTGCTGGTTGACAAAATAATGCCACCTTCTCCTAACGCGGCCGCAATAATGAAATATTGTGATCATCCCATTAGTAAAAATTCAGGGCTTCAAAAAATTCGAATCCCTATTCATACCATTAGTCATGAAGATATTACGCTTCCACTCAGCTTAAACTATCACCCCATTGGCATTAAAGTAGAGGAGGAAGCCACCTGGGCTGGTCTCGGTTGGCACCTCAGCGTGGGTGGAGTAATCACCCGTATAGTACGCGGGAAAAACGATATTGGCATCGCTGAATCTGACCTCGGAACGAAAGCACTTGGTTATCCATTTGAGCATATCAAACCATGTCTAGATGATTGTCCGGAACGTAAGACAAAAATTTTTCGGCAAACAGTTTGCAATGGGCTTATTGACTCTGATCCCGATGTATTCTTTTTTGACATTTTCGGAATGCGGGGTAAGTTTCTCTTAACAGCCAATCATGACATTCATGTCCCTTCAATAGAAATTAAATTGTCCGGGGACCATCCTATGGTGGCCACATTCATTGTCGGCGAAAATTCCTGGCAGGTTAAAGACGAAGTAGGGTTCATTTATAGATTTAGAACACGTGAACTGACAGAAACACAAAGGCATTATTTCGATTTTAAATTTGATTCTAACAAAACACTCTTTGACTATTACTCAGATGTTGCAACCACCAGTTGGTATCTGGATGAAGTAGAATCTCCAAAAGGAGCCAAGGTGAATTTCGAATACGATGTGGATGCCAACGGAAAATCTCACTATGGCACAAACGGTGCCCACACCCGGATGAATATCAATGATCATAATACATGGGATGTTCATTATTCTCATTATTGCTTTCCGGATATAGAAAATGTTCAAATATTGGCGGAGAACATTTACAATGACGTTTACCTTAAAACCATCAGATACGGGGGAAATAATATACAATTCATGAAATCTGGAAGAGAGGATATGCATTCTCCGGCAAAGGAATCGAGAGAGAGATTGTCAGGACTCGATTTTTCATTGTTTTTAGATATTACTAAAGAGCCCCAAAAACTAGATAAAATTGTAATTAGTGAAGGGGATGAGCAATCCAGTTATGACTTCAGCTATGAATATTTTAATGCCTCGACTACAGATTCAGTACCGCGGCTTCACAAGAGGTTAAAGCTGGTAAAATTGGTACACATAGCAGATGAATTGGAATTCCCACCATTTACTTTTTCTTACATCGAAGATCACCCCTTACCCTCAAAAGAAAGTCATTCAAGAGATTTATGGGGATATTTTAATGGTGAAGAAGATATTCGTAACACAACACCCTCTGATTTTTTCAATTATAATCAACCAGAGAGATTGCTGGAAGTAAAAGGCAGAACAAAGCATTTTTCTCAGGATTATGAAATGAGTGGTCTTCTTCAGAAAATCTCCTATCCAACCAATAGATCTGTCGAGTTTGTATATGAATCACATGACTATCATGCGGTAAATCATCAAATCACCAGTTTCTATGGTGCAAAAATGAGTGACGGCAATTTTAGTCATACGGTCGATCCCTTTGTATCTGGCGGATTAAGGATTAAGAGAATAAAAGAGACGTTTCCAAGTGATGAATTAATCAAGGATTACGTGTATACCAATCCTGATGGTATAACTAGTGGCGAATTAACCATAACACCTTTCAATCACGAGCATGAAAGTTATGGACACAAATCATCCGGTAATCATTACATTCGTTACAACCATGTCAAAGTCAAGAGTGGTAAAGTCCATAAAGGTGAAGAGTTCCTATTCAGAAAACAGAATTAGAAATCAATGAAGTATTTCATCTCACTATTAGGTCTGTTCCTAATATTCAATAATGAATTAGTGATGGCTCAAATCGAATCCGAATTCACTGACTCTCGAGATGGCAAGACTTACTCAACCGTAATATTAAAATACAAAACTGATGCAGGCGTAAATATTAAACAGGAATGGTTTTCTCAGAATTTGAATTTCGAAGTAGCACAATCTTTCTGTTATAAATCCGAGACTGCTTATTGTGAAGTATTTGGTAGGCTTTATTTAAGAGAAGCCTCAAAAGGTGCGTGCCCCTCTGGTTGGCACATCCCAACAAGTACTGAATGGATGGCGTTAATTACGGCGAATGGAGGTTTGAAAAAAGCCGGGGCCCAACTTAATGAAAATGGTGATTCCGGGCTCAACTTACAGATGGGTGGATTTGGTGATGTTGGTCAACACTATCAGGGCATTGGTGCAAGTGGATACTACTGGTCTACCAAGGGATCAGGCTCTGAGCTAATTACAATCGATGCCTCCACTGATGAAATTCTCTATGACGCAATTGGAAATGCTAATAAGAATAGTGTGAGGTGTGTGAGGGACTGACAATTAGAATTTACAGGGTTACTTTAATAATTCTCGTCATTAAGTGAAAGTAATAAAATACGACAATGGCAAACAATATAAATATATATTTCGGAGCGAATAACGACGGAGATCAAATTCTTAACGACAAGATGTTAGTAAAGGAAAGGACCGTAATGGAGACCGGTTTGAGAGTCTATAGAATGGATTCTGATTTCATATTCTATTCCTTTTATGAACTTGAAGATGACTCTGATACATTTGCTGTCAATTGCAAATTGCCAGATTATTTCGAATGTTACGATCCCAATCATAACATGTGGTCCCCTTTAATAGGTGAACTTAATGGCACTTTTTTGATCAGGGTAGATGATAAATTTCAAATGAGCAATCAGGGACCTCAAATTAATCAAATCAGGAAAGTGTTGATGGGTCAAAGCGACCAAGGATGTGCAAAGTTTTTACCCATACATCCGTATAACTATTTTCATTTCAATCACAATTACTTTTTCCCAATGCTCATGAACGATTTCTCTGTTGTATTTTATGGGTGTGAAGAAGTAAGAAAAAAAGAATGGCAGGATGGCATTAACCTAAGATATTCGCTCATTGGTCTCTACGCCCCGCCAGTTAGAGATACGACATTAGGTATTTATATGACGAGGCGAGCGGCTTTATTTGTCGATGAGTCCTGTGCATATGAGCCATGCACACAATCCCGGATAGATGCCCAGGCAATTGAAATTAACGAGTTAAAAGAGGAGGTTAAAAGGCTTGAGCAATTGATCAACCCCTAAAAAGGTTGAAGGCTGCCCAAAAATAAGGATGACTGGTTATCTGATCACTATTGTTGATATAGGTTATTTTAGCCAATCTTAATGCCGTAGACGGATTCATATCACTAAAGAGGTTTAAATAGAAACCACCCATAATATCGGTTGACGAACGGTCTGAAATTGACCATAAACTGGAAAGAACATTAGGAACACCAGATTGCACGAAAGCTCTATTTAAACTGAAAGTGCCTTCACCCTGGTATTCCTTGCCCATACCAGTTTCACAGGATGACAGTACAACAAGTTCGGTTTTGATGTTTTCTGCTAAGAACTCATACCCGTATAAGAATGAAGTGTTTGTATTTCCACCAGAATGTCGAAACTCAATGTTATTCTCTAGTCTGTTAGTTAAACTCGATGAAGCATGCATCGCTATATGTACAATATGACTTCCAGAGTAGATGTCTTGGACAAAATTCCTTTTAGAAGCAGAAGCGCCGTATCGAAAAACACTTTGTCTATTGGCATTCATTTGTTCTATTTTTTGTACTTCAATCCAAGAGTTCGGTAGCTCGTTATTTGATGATGAAGATTGGGCGTTTAACTTTTCGGAAAATGAGTAGGCAATAACCTTCGATAATTCATTGAAGTCCGTAGCTCTATTATTGGAAAGGTGCGTTTTTAAAGAATGTGCATAACTCACTTCATAATGGTTTATCAAATAGTCCAGATTCTTGTAATTGATCTCGACAGTTTTGTTACTTGTAATCAATAACGATTCAAAAGGGATCGTCGTGATAGCTCCAGCTGGTAGAATTAAAATTTCCTTGTATTCTCCGAACGTATTATGAAAAGAAAGTAGTTGATTAAATAGTTCATTAGAAACTTCTTTAAATTTTTGAAAGGTATCCTGTCCAAATAAGCTTTTAGTAGACCCAGTCAATTTGCTATATGCGCTAATATTCTCTAATATTTCAGAATTAAGTTGAACTCTGTTAAACACTACGTCCTTTGCAATTGATAGCACATAGATATAGTCTTGGCCCCAATGAAATTGAATAACTGCCCTTTTTAGTGAATCGGAATACCTTTTTACCTCCTCATAATCAGCCATTTCTTGACTATACTTTGAGCGATAATAATCCGGGTGTCGATTTTGTATATAATCGAAATGTTTTTTCTGATTTTGTAATAACTCCTTCAACTTGGCCGAGTTTTCTGAAATACCAGCATTCTTTAAGATAGAAATTTCTTTATTTAGTCGCTTTTCCTGATTTCTTAATTCAATTGGAACCTCTGGAAAATATTCGGTATTATTAAGTAATAATTCTCGGTGCATTAATAGATTCTTACTACGTTCAAAGAAATAGGTAGCTAAATCTAAATAATATTCAGAATGCCCTATTTGATACAAATGATATATGGCATCAATGGCTTTAGAATACATACCAAACCCTTCACCAAAGAAATTAAGGAGTGCTTCCTCCTCTATAGCATTTGTATTTCTCAAAGCAATCGAATCAATTAATTGATAAATTTTCAACGCTTTTTGTAGATCAGAAATATTCTGACTTTTAGCATAATTCCCGGAATAGGCATCACCAAGCCTTCGATAACTAACAAATTTGAATTTTACACTAGTCAACTCAGGAGAGAAGACTCTTTCCCAATCAAAATCGGTATCCTGTAAACTTGTATCATACGTAAGACTTAGGTAGGAATACTCCAAGGCTTCCTCAAAATTCCCTACCTGAGTATGGGCGTGAGCTAAAATAGCATAGGCCTCAATCCAAAGCCTTCTTCTGGTAACGCCCTTAATATATTCACTGAGTGCCGCCTCAGTATATTCTATTGTTCGCTCATAATCCTTTATTCCTGAATAATATCTTCCAATTAGTCGGTTAATATTGACGTCAGAGGGCAGCGGTGAATCCTGGGCAAATTTCTTGAGTTCCTCAATGTATTCATTGAAAACTTCCGCATTTACGTATTTGAGTCTCGTTGCACTAATTAATATTTCGTTATAGATATTGGGTAAAAGATCTACAGAGAGCTTCCCATCATTGAGTAATTCCAAATCTTCCAAAACCGATTCGAAAATCTGAAGTGCTACATCTGACTCACCCGAATTGCTAGTTAGTTTTGCTCGCAGTATTAAAGCCTCATAATAGATTTTCTTAAATCGAATCTTGTCATTCGTAATTAGTTCAATGAACTCACTGACATTTGTTAGCCCTGTAACATAGTCGCGATTAATCCTATTAATATCAGCAAGGTGAAAGTAAGCCGGCCAACCAACTTCAATGGGGATGTTTTGGTTCCGCACCTGATTCACAGTCCTATCGAAAATGGCCTGTACGGAGTCATATTCAAGAGTTGAATACCTATACACTTTACCCAGTTGTATTTCCGAGAGCCAATGTTTGAAATGATTATTACCATACCTTGTGGAATACAAATCTTTGGCTTTATAAAGAATACTTAATGAACTGTCAGTATCTCCAGAGAGGTCAAGATACATCCCCACATTTAACAAGTAGTCGGGAGATACTCCGCCATAACTTAACTTCCCAATTTGATTTAGCCTTTTCTTAACATAAACTGTGTCTTTCAAGGAGAGTTGGCAATATATCTGTTGATTTAACCTATAGTTGTCTTCTACTGAACTGAGTTCAAGTTTATTGGATAGAGTTTGGTATTCTGTCAGAGCCAACTCGTGTTCTCCAATGAAACGTAGGGAATCGGCCTTTAGAAATTTGTAGTTAATAGAGTCACCATGAATGTATTCCTTCAATCTGGGATTTGACATCCACCGAAGTTCAGTTTCCGATGTTACATGGTTGCATTTGAATAAAAGAAACGAAAATGAAGCAATAATTAAGGATCTCCAAATTGTTTTCATCTATCTCATGATCTCTTCTCCAAAACAAGGCAAACTCTATTCGGGATATAGACGCTTAGAAAATGTTCTCCCAACAACTTCGCGGTTGAATACTCAATGGAATTATCTACCCGGTTGAACCCTCCGTATTCACTATTATCAGAATTTAGAATAACCTCATATGTGCCTTCACCGGGTACCCGGAACCTATAGTCAGGTATGCTATTGGCCCAATGAAAATTGAAGATGAATATGAGGTTATTGCGTTCAAAAATCAATGTCAAATTATTCTCATCAAGGTTGAGTTGTTGAGCCGGCGATGAATTCAAAATCTGATACTTCTCTGCAAGGTGGATGATAGCTCTGTCAAAATTGTTGAGGAATTGATAGCGTAGCTCTGAATTATCCACAATCGACCACTGGCGCCTGGCATACTTATAACTCCAATCATTCCCTTCTCTGGGGAAATCAATCCACTCCGGATGCCCAAACTCATTGCCTATAAAATTCAGGTAGCCGTCACCTCCCAATGTGAGTGTAAAAAACCGAATTAGCTTGTGCACAGCTATTCCACGGTCTATGATTAAACTCTGATGATCCTTGTGCATGTGAGTGTACATCTCCTTGTCCATCAGCCAGAATGCAATTGTTTTATCACCTACAATTGCTTGATCGTGTGATTCTGCGTAGGCAATTGTTCGTTCACCATAACGTCTATTGGCCATTGTCCCCCACAATTCGTTTATATTCCAGTCCTCGTCTTTTTTCTCTTTCAATACCTTAATCCAGAAGTCAGGGATACCCATGGCTAATCGAAAATCGAATCCGATTCCTCCTTCCTTTTGGGGCCGACAAAGCCCGGGCATTCCACTCATGTCCTCTGCAATGGTCATAAAACCTGGTTTCAGGGAATGAGCCAATTCATTGGCCAATTGGAGATACAAAATATTGTCCCAATCAACGCCTGTTACAAAGTACTTGTCATAATTATCGAACGAAATACCATCTCCGTGATGATGATACATCATAGAAGTGACACCATCGAACCTAAAGCCATCCACATGGTACTCGTCTATCCAAAACCTGACATTGGACAGTAAAAATTGCCTTACCTCCAGCTTACCATAATTGAACAACTTACTGTCCCAGGCGTTGTGATAGCCTTTACCACCCGGATGAAAATATTGATCATCTGTGCCGTCAAACTCGTTTAACCCTTCAGCAACATTCTTTACCGCATGGGAATGAACCAGGTCCATGATAACGGCAATATCTAATTCATGAGCTCTGTTGACCAGATACTTGAAATCATCGGGTGTACCAAACCGACTGGCTACAGCAAAAAAGCTACTCACGTGATATCCAAATGAACCATAGTAAGGATGCTCCTGAATGGCCATTGATTGAATCGAATTGTAGCCGAGATCTTTGATCCTGGGTAGAATTTTGTCTGCAAATTCTCTGAATGTCCCTACCCTCTCTTCCTCCTGAGCCATACCAATATGACATTCATAGATCAATGGCATCTTACTAGATTTCTTAACGGAAAAATTCTCATCTGTCCAACTAAATGGTTTCGGTGGGTTCCAGAACTTCCCTACAAAATCAATCTGCCCTTCAAGTTGAACAGTCCTTTCGATATAAGCCGGCATTCTATCAAGTGATCCTTTGTCAGCTACTACATGTACTTTTACGCTTGAATCATGGGTTAATCTCGCTTTGTATTTTTCATCTGGTAGCAAAACCTCCCAAATTCCTCCTTTAATTTTCTTTAAAGGATTTGCTTCCCGATCCCAATCATTAAAATCACCAATAATGCTAAGTTTCTGTGCTTTAGGAGCCCATTCACGGTACCACCAGCCTTTATCCTTTTTAGAGTAATTGAATCCAAAATATTCATGACCAAGAGCGAATTCTTTGATTCCGCCAGCGGCCTTTAAATGGCTCAATTCGTTATTGAAGCTATCTATGCGACGTTGAATTTCATCACTAAAAGGCTCTAACCAACCGTCATTTTGGACTAGGATTGGGGCTTTTTTATTTTGTGGTTTGGTTTGCCTGGTTTTGGCCATAATACAATTTTATAATTCAGTCTATACAAAGAAATCTGGCATGAGGTCATTCCCCGGTACCATATTATAATGACTCAGGTCGGTTATGCCCTCCTGGCTCAAAACTTCTTCGTCGATAAAATAATTACCGGTAGTTTCAGAACTCTTACGGCGCAGTACGTAATATGCGGCATCACTCATTATATCTGGTTTTCTGGAACGATTAACCAATTCCTGCCCTCCCAGGAGATTCTGCACAGCAGCAGTCGCAATTGTTGTTTTAGGCCATAATGCATTCACGCCAATA
>JAJCYL010000405.1 GCA_029262955.1 Cytophagales bacterium
ACCTGATGCCTTACTACGCATCGAGCGAACAACGTCTCCCTCAGTCTTATCAGCTACTTCTTCGGCGCTGATAGAACTTACCGCAAAACCCAGGGCTTCCTTCTTTCTTTGGATACCCTGTGCTGTAACAACTACCTCTTGGAGCTCGGTTACATCCACTGACATGGTCACATCAATGACCGAACGGGCTCCGATTTCTACCTCCTGGGTAGCGAAACCAATGTAAGTGAATACTAACGTACTCGCA
Source organism: Cytophagales bacterium (assembly GCA_029262955.1). Lineage (GTDB taxonomy): Bacteria > Bacteroidota > Bacteroidia > Cytophagales > Cyclobacteriaceae > JAJCYL01. The sequence goes on from JAJCYL010000405.1 coordinate 248, forward strand.
TTTTGAGGTACTGATAACCTGTAATTACCGTCAAAATCGGTAATAGTACCAGTAGTAGTTGACTTAACCACTACGTTGACGCCAGGCAATCCTGACCCATCTTCTCCGACGATCTGCCCGGAGATTGACTTCTCTTGTGCCCATGAAAGGGACACCATGCCGCAAAGCATGAAGCTGAGTAGTAAAATTTTTCTCATGCTAAAATTTTATGAGTTAAACATTTATTTAGTGCCTGCCTCAAATACATAAGACAGCACATTACAAAAATGATAAGGAAAACAGGGAGATATATGACCCCAATGGTTGGTTTTATATCCCCCATATAGCGGTATTTCAATAATCCGAAAACATCAACTCCATTTGAAAATGAAATTCCTGGCCTATGGTGCTAGATAAACTTCTCCTTGAGAGCCAGTGAAATCGCATCGGCTTTGGAATTGACATGAAGTTTGGAGTAGATATTCTTTAAATGTGATTTGACCGTATCACTGGCAATATTCAAATCCACGGCAATCATAGAATAGGTTTTACCCTTAGAAATGAGTGACAATATCTCAGTCTCTCTTTTTGTAAGTGGTGAGAAATAGCTTTTTTGGAACGATTCTACGACTTTACGAGCAATTCGGCTGGTCATATAAGCTCCACCGGTTTCAATTCGTTTAAGAGCTCTCTCAACTTCAGTCAATCCTGCCGTTTTTGATAAATACCCACAAGCACCCGCGGAGAGGGACTGAAAAATAACGTCATCGTTTTCGTGGATTGTTACGACTAAGATTTCAATTCTTGGATACTTCTTTTTGACCTGCCTTATCCCTTCAGTACCGCTCATTCCAGGAAGTTCCAAATCCATCAAAATAAGATCAGGTCGGTCATGATTGATGTTTTTAATTAGATCTTCACATCTTTTATACTTACCAATGACACTGTAATTATCAATTCCATTGATCAGAAAGGAATAGAGATTACTCAACTCAGTATTATCTTCAACGATTACAACTCGTTTTTCATAGATATTCATATAAGGTCCAAACTCTCAAGTGTACGAATGAGATAAACAGTGGTCAACTCTGTAAACCAAAATTGGTTGATGATTCTGCCAATGCAATGACCACTACTGTTGGGTTTTACTAACCCAAATCGGGTGATTAACGGTGAGGTTTTTCCATTGATCCTTGAATTGTTTATCCCTGTGTATCAAAAAAGAAAAATGCACAAGTTTTACATTCCATGCCTCTATCATAGGGGTTAATTACCACCCAAATCTCTTTTGATCTAATCGCTGGAAATTATCAAGAGTTTGCAAGAAATATCTTGCGCCGCTGCTATAACACAATTTACGGGATAACAGATCAAATAAATTTCTCTCGTAAGGCAATAGATATAGCGTCTGCCTTAGTATCTACGTGCAATTTCGAGTAGATATTCTTTATATGAGATTTAACTGTGTCATTGGCAATATTCAGATCAGTGGCGATCATCGAATACGTTTTGCCTTTTGCAATTAAAGATAAAACTTCAGTCTCTCTCCCTGTTAATGGGGAAAAATGACTCTTTTGGAAAGACTCAATGACCTTCCGTGCAATACGACTAGTCATATAGGCACCACCAATTTCTATTCGCTTTAGCGCTCTTTCTATTTCTGTGATCCCAGCGGTTTTAGACAGATAGGCACTTGCTCCAGCTGCCAATGCCCTAAATACAGCGTCATCATCTTCAAGAATAGTGATTACCAGAATCTCAATGTTTGGGAACTGTTTCTTAATTTTTCCAATACCTTCGATACCACTCATTCCAGGTAGCTCCAGATCCATAAAGACCAGATCTGGCCTATCGTTTCTTATATTCGAAAGTGCAGATTCACATGTTTCATATGCATTAATAATTGAATAGTTTTCAATCCCATTGACCATAAATGCATAAAGTTCACGGAGTTCCGGGTTATCCTCAACAATTATAACCCGACGTTCATAAACATTCATAGCCTTATTTGGTTAGGTAAATAATAGCATGCTTATGATGCCTGAAGCGGTATAACTCCTTCTACCTCCAGGTACCTGAAGCTGCGAGCGTCTAACGAAAATGTAACACAAGTACCCATTCCTACTTTAGAATGAATAGATACTAATCCACCAATTTTATCTGCTCTCTGGCATATATTTTTAAGGCCAAATGAATTTTGAGTACGAAAACTTTTTATCTTTTTGTCAAACCCCATTCCATTATCTGAAACGGCAAAAGTCAAACTTTCGTCAGTCAATGTTAGATTCAATCGTACCTCCGTAGCTTTCGAGTGTTTGGCCACATTTGTAAGAGCCTCTTTAAACATCAAAATAATCTGGTAGCTCTGCTTTACAGTCAACCTTATTGGGCCAGAATTGGTCTTGTCAAGATCAGTAAATAAGTCTATTCCTGTCTCATCAAATAGCTCTTCAGCCTTATCCTTTATATAATAAAATATATCAATAGGATTCTCCTTGGATGAACCTACTGTCCAAATGAAGTCTTTCGTAGATCTTAATAATTGATCGGCAATATCTTCCGCCTTATCGAAAAAATCTGGTTCCAAATTTTCATTTTGCTGAAGCTTTATCTTGGCTACTTTGAGTTTGGATGAAATTACCGCCAGGGCATTACCTAGTTCATCGTGAATTTCTTTAGCCAGTTCAGATTTGATTCTCTGGGTGAGAGTTTCTTCGTAGAGTTTATTCATCGACCTTAATTTTAAGTTATTCATTGGCCTTAACTTTGAGTTTCTCGGCACTAATCTCTATTTCTCGGCACTAGTCTCTACGAATATCCTAAGTTATTGTTTTCGATTTGATGTAACCTGTGTGTTATTGCCGCTTGTATGTTATCGTCGGCATGAGGGTTATACCAACGGCATGAGATTTATACCAAACAGTCGGTCATTCCCTCTTGGTTATTTAACAGGATTATAACTCAATACCCTCAATTTCCCGATTTGTTAAAGGTTAAGTACAAAAAAAGCCCTGGCTAATGCCAGGGCTTTAATCTATAGTTTTAAGGTATTAGAAGTACTTACAGCAGACTTACTGCAATTACCCCGGCAACAGCGTTACCGGCTTCGTCAACACCGTCTTTATTATTTGTCCCGGACGCAGTTACTGTAAAGCTTACATTGGCTGCTGCCAATTCTGCACCGGCCAACAATGGCTTGAACTCAAAGTTAGCAACTTCTTCTCCTGCTGCATCAACAACGATAGTCTGAGTATCAAACTGTGCTGAGGCTATAGTAAAAGTCACTTCCCCG
>JAJCYL010000406.1 GCA_029262955.1 Cytophagales bacterium
ATCATATTTCTCTCAATGGTAAGAACACCTTTACTCAATCCTAAATCTCAGTTGTCAGAATAATTCTTTGGCAATTTTGTAAACAGATTCTGACTTACCCATTGAATAGTAGTGCAGAACCGGTACACCATATTCCATTAATTCCTTGGATTGCTGAATTCCCCAATCTACTCCGACTTGTCTTGCAGCCGCATTGTCTTTGCATTTATCAATTTCATTGACGAGATCCTCAGGTATATCAATATGAAATATTCTTGCAAGGGTTGAGATCTGATTTAGTGCAGTTATGGGTTTTAGTCCTGGTATAATGGGAATATCGATTCCAATGTCTCTGCAATTCTCAACAAATGAAAAATACTTCTGGTTGTCGTAAAACATTTGAGTCACTATGTATTGAGCTCCTTCATCGACTTTCATTTTGAGATATTTAAGGTCAGTCTTCATATTAGGAGCCTCAAAATGTTTTTCCGGATAACCTGCGACCCCTGTACAGAAATTTGTTCGGGACACGTTAATTAATTCATCATCGAGATATTCCCCCTTGTTCATCGCATGTACCTGCTTCAGTAAGTCGTGGGCATAAGCGTTTCCATCGGGGTCTGGAATAAATCGCGGTTCCGTTTTTATTGAATCTCCCCTTATGACCAAAACGTTATCAATGCCCAGAAAGTCGAGGTCGATTAATGCGTTTTCTGTCTCCTCTTTAGAAAAGCCTCCACAAATCATATGTGGAACGGGATCGACTTGATATCTATGCTTAATGGCCGCACATATCCCCACTGTTCCGGGTCTTTTCTTAATAGTGCGTCTTTCAAGCAATCCATTTTCTCTTTTCTTATAGACGTACTCCTCGCGATGATAAGTGACATCAATAAAGGGAGGGTTGAACTCCATTAGAGGATCAATATGCTTGAAGATGCTCTCAATATTGGCCCCCTTCAGTGGGGGAAGGATTTCAAGGGAAAATTGTGTCTTCTTGGACTTTTTTATATGTTCGGTGACTTTCATTTGCTTTTATGTGTAGATGTATTTGAGTCCATTGAGTTCAGGTTGAAGGCATAGTGGTTTCCTTAGGTGTTGGTTTTTGAGATATCTAATCTGCAAACATTAAGACCCTTGGCACATTTAACTTTAAAACATGACTCCGTTTAAGCATCGTAGTTGAGGTTTGGCGCCAACCATTTTTCAATCGTATTAATTTCCATGCCCTTTCTATTGGCATAATCGATAACCTGATCCTTACCAATTTTGCCCAGTCCGAAGTATTTGGATTCCGGATTTGCAAAATAGAATCCACTTACTGAAGAAGCTGGGTACATAGCGAATGACTCGGTTAAAATTATTCCTGTATTTTTTTCCACTTCCAGTAGATCGAAAAGTAGTCGTTTTTCTGTATGGTCAGGACATGCAGGATAACCAGGCGCTGGTCTGATACCGGCATATTTTTCTTTAATAAAATCTTCCTCAGATAATTCTTCGGCGGTGGCATAGCCCCACAATTCCTTTCTGACCTTTGCATGCATTAGTTCTGCAAATGCTTCAGCCAAACGATCAGCAATGGCTTTAACCATAATAATATTATAATCGTCATGATCTTTTTCAAACCTCTTGATCATGTCTTCGATACCTACTCCAGCTGTTACTGCAAATCCGCCGAGATAATCCTGGTCATTTGTGACAAAATCTGCCAGAGATAAATTCGGAATTCCCGGCCCTTTCTTTCCTTGCTGCCGCAAAAAGTGAAAGGTGGTTAACTCCAATTGAGAATCAGGTTTAAACACTTTAATATCACCGTTTTGTGAGGTGGCCGGATAAATGCCTACGACACCATTAGCTATCAAGCTGTTATTTTCGATGATTTCGTCAATTAATTGATTAGCATCGGCAAATAGCTTCTTTGCTTCCTCACCAATTACCTCGTTTTCGAGAATTGCAGGATATTTTCCTTTTAACATCCAGGTCTGGAAAAAAGGAGTCCAATCAATAAATTTCCTTATTTCGCTCAAAGGAAAATTATTGAACGTGTGATTCCCTAATTTCTTTGGTTGATAAGGTGTAAAATCTTTATTCTCAAATTGAAACTTGTTCGATACGGATTCATTGAAGGGAATGTAATTTTTCTCTGATTGACGGTTGGCATGATTCTCTCTGAGAATTGAATATTCCTCTTTTGTTTTGAGTCTGAATACATCTAATTTCTCTTTCTGACAAAGTTGTCCCGCAATGGGAACACTCTTTGAGGCATCAAGTACATGAGTAACACTTCCAGTATAGTTAGGATCTATTTTTACAGCGGTGTGAATTCTGGACGTAGTAGCTCCTCCAATCATGATGGGAATATTGAGCCCTTCTCTCTCTAATTCCTTTGCAACATGGACCATCTCATCTAATGACGGGGTGATAAGTCCACTCAACCCTATAATGTCAACATCGTGATTTTTAGCTTCTTCAATAATTTTTTCAGCCGGCACCATCACTCCAAGGTCTATGATCTCGTAGTTGTTACAAGCTAACACTACGCCCACAATGTTTTTACCGATGTCATGAACATCGCCCTTTACAGTGGCCATTAGAACTGTTGCATTTGCCTTACTTACTACACCTGTTTTGGCTTTTTCTTCTTCTATAAAAGGCACTAAATGGGCGACAGATTTTTTCATTACCCTGGCACTTTTGACCACTTGAGGTAAAAACATTTTACCGGAACCAAATAGATCTCCTACCACATTCATTCCATCCATTAGAGGGCCTTCGATGACATGTATTGGTCGATCATATTTATTTCGAGCTTCCTCCGTATCTTCAATGATATGGTCAGTTATTCCTTTTACGAGGGCATGGGCTATTCTTTCTTCGATGGTACCTTTTCTCCATTCCTCATCGACTACCGCCTTTTTGGTCACACTCTTTAAACCTTCAGCGAAGGTCACAAGACTTTCTGTAGCTTCTGGTTTACGATTAAGAAGTACGTCCTCAACTTTTTCTAATAGCTTTGGATCAATTTCATCATACACCTCAATCATTCCAGCATTTACAATGCCCATATCCATCCCTGCCTGGATGGCATGATATAGAAATGCTGAATGCATTGCCTCTCTAACTGCATTATTTCCCCGGAAAGAAAAAGAGACATTGCTGACTCCACCACTGATA
>JAJCYL010000407.1 GCA_029262955.1 Cytophagales bacterium
TACAATATAGCTCAGGTATTAACTGCCCCGGTGCTGGCTTTAGCCACAAACTCTCCCATGCTTTTTGGCAAAAGGCTGTGGAGCGAAACACGGGTGGCATTATTTCAACAATCAGTTGATACTCGTGTGACCAGCGATCACATCAGGGATAGAAGCCCTCGGGTGACTTTTGGCAATGGCTGGCTTAAAAATTCTATCATTGACATGTACAAGGAAGACATAGTCAGGTTTAGAGTGATGTTGATGTCAGATGCTGAAGAGGACGTTATGGATTTAGTGGACAAGGGCGTGACGCCAAAGTTGAGTTCTTTGATGGTTCATAATTCGACAGTTTATCGGTGGAATAGGCCGTGTTATGGAATTAGTCCAAATGGTAAACCTCATCTTCGAATCGAGAATAGGGCATTGCCCTCGGGACCATCGGTATTAGATGAAGTAGCCAATGCAGCATTTTGGTTGGGAATGATGAATTCATTTGGGGATCACTACCCGGACCTAACTTCAAGAATGGAATTTGACAATGCCAAGGGTAATTTCGTCTCCGCAGCCCGGAATGGATTGGAAACTGAATTCAAGTGGATTAAAGGAAAAAAAATAGGTGCCTGTGAATTGATTAAAAAAGAACTTTTACCAATTGCCAGGGAGGGTCTGGAAAAAGCTAAGATTGATAAGAAAGACATTGATAGGTATTTAGGGGTAATCGAAGCTCGAAACGAATCTTCACAAACAGGTGCCCGGTGGATTGTTGATTCTCATAGTGCCCTCATGAAAGAAGGTACTCGTGAGGAGGCATGTATTGCACTGACCGCTGCAATGGCTCGAAACGAGAAAGCTAAAATTCCAATTCATGAATGGGAGTTGGCCACTATGGAGAGCATGGGAGAATGGTCTCCACATAGCATGCTGGTAGAAGAGTTCATGACTACTGATATTTTCACAGTGCATGAGGATGATATTCCTGAGTTAGTAGCGGACATCATGAATTGGCAGGGAATTAAGTATCTGCCGGTTGAGGATGTCAAAGGTCTTTTGACCGGATTGATTTCTTATAAGATTATGCTTAATTATTATAGTAAAAAGTCCAAAGAGAAAAAGGGTAAAGACCTTACCGTTAAAGATCTTATGATAAGTGATCCAATGGTTGTTAACCCTGAGGCTACCGTTGTGGATGCGCTGAGGCTAATGAAACGAAACAAAGTGGACTGCCTTCCAGTTGTGAAAAATAAGAAGTTGGTAGGAGTGATAACGGAGGGAAATTTTCTCAATATCACCAGCACTATTCTAAATAATATTGCTAAAAAAGATGCCCTTAAAATTTCCGGTTAATTTATGAATAGAGTTCTAGGGTCCATTGAAAGCGGTGGAAAAGGTCCATTAATAGCCTGCGTGGCTGGTTTACATGGCAATGAGCAAGTCGGTATTGAAGCGTTCAATCGTGTGTTTAACAAGCTTCAGGACCACAAAATTGATTTCAAAGGGAGTCTACTTGGTTTGGCAGGAAACAAGAAAGCAATTGCACTCAATCAGCGATCTATTGACTATGACCTTAATCGTTCCTGGACAAAGGAAAAATTTGAAGCCCTGAAAGCCAACCATGGCCTTGCCTTGGCTGAGGACAATGAACTCATTGAACTTAAACATTGTCTGGATGATTTTTTTATGGCTGAGAACCCTTTGAAAATTCTCATTGATTTACACGCCACTTCATCTGAAAATGGCAATTTTATTGTCATTCCTGAGGACGAGTTTACACACCCCGTGGTTAAATCCTTGCATCAGCCAGTGGTAGTCAATCTGGACCGATATGTTTCAGGAACCATGTTGAGCTATTATCACAAACAGGAAATTGTGTCATTTGCCTTTGAAGGAGGTCTTATTGGATCGCCGGAAGCCCTGCAATTACATGAAGCGGGTATTTGGGAGATTTTGAAAGCTGCAGGAGCAATTGAAGCGCATGATCAACCCTGGGAAGATCATTACAGGGAAGTACTAAAGGGGTTTAACGATGGCTTTCCGCATTCGGTAAAGGTATATTACCGGCACCCCGTGGAGGAGCAGGAAGATTTTAAAATGAAGCCAGGCTATGCCAATTTTCAGGGAATCAATAAGGGAGACCATCTGGCAGATACCATCTATGGACCTCTCTATTCACCAATGGATGGTATGATCTTTCTGCCGCTTTATCAAAAGGAGGGGAGCGATGGATTTTTTATTGTTAGAGAAGTGTGACTTTTTGCAAGAGTCAGTACAATTACCTCCGAATCTATGAATGATGACGTTTCACATGCTTGAATGAGGAGTCTCCATATAAACAAACATTGAGAGATTCTTAAATCAAGTAGCTCACCTCACCCAATGAATTCCCGTCATTCCTGTGTAAACAGGAATCTCCCAGATTATAATACTCTTGAATATTGCAGTGAGGTTCATTATGGTAGCACTCATTGTCTTAATTAAATCTTCCTTTTGTGTTTGTATTCTTGGTTCTGCATGTCTTCGGAGATTCCTGCCTCCGCAGGAATGACGATCTAGTTCATGATAACACACATCCTGTCATTAGTGCCTTGCGCCTCAGCAGACTTTCAAATTCAAAAATTCGGTGTTCAGTATTCGACATTCGATACTCCCTTATTTCTTACTTTTCTATCTTAAATCATAAATCCTAAATCTTAAATATTAAATCTCATTTT
>JAJCYL010000408.1 GCA_029262955.1 Cytophagales bacterium
CACCATCAAGGTCATCAAAATCGTAATCCATTGATGTGTCGTCAAAGAGGTTAAATCCAAGTGAAGTATTAATCACATCAACTCCAATACTGTCAGCAAATTCAGCCGCAAAAAGCCAATTATATTCTTCAATCCTATATTCAGAAGTAACGTCCTCAGTAATGCAAAGAATAAATGATGATTCATAGGCTGTACCAGTAAACATTGATTCTTCAAAACCACCTATTGCTGAGAATACTCTTGTGCCATGGTCATCAAATTGATAAACATTTTCATTATTGGTTACATAGTCATGAGTAGCAATCATTCGACTCTGTTCAAATACATGCTCAAAGGCAGCGGCTTTATTCACCCCATCAAAACCCCCATCAAATACAGCTACAATCATACCCTGCCCTTTGAAGTTAAGATTATGCATTTCATCAATTGAAAGCATCTCGTTTTGAGCATTGGTTTCTTTTGACGATTTCAGACGGGCATAAAAAGGTCTTATTCGACCAGATTTATGCACGTTTTCCAATCTTTCACCCGGTGCAGTGAACTCTACCTTTGACACAAAAGAAAGTGCCTGAACTTCAGTAATCTTTGATTGGTCTTCTTGCACTAGAACGCCATTTAACCATTTTGACGTGTGATAAACATCAACACCTAGGTCTGTTAAGCTTGAAATATATGCTGGATTTACAGGGATATCGCGTTCATCAATGGCTATGCTTTGATTTTCACGTCTGTCTATCGCCCGTTGGGACAAAAAATCCAAAGGAGTACTTACCGAATAAGGTGAATCGGATTTATCGGTAAAGAATACCATATACCGATTTACTTGAGCTTTTAAACCAGCCGCCAGCAATAAAAAAAGAATGATCAATCCCGAACTACTCTTTACCATGCTCGATGAGATTAAATCTTAATATTTGGCCTGACTCAATAATTCCTTGACCCAGGCAATCATCTCTTGCACAAAAATTTAAAACTACGAAATCTTTGTGGGCCAATCCTATCCCTTTAACGTATACTTCCCTGCGCTCATCTTGAATAATCAGATTGTCTTTGTCACTCTGAACCACTGCCACAGTTTGGGTAAAAGAAGTATCAGGTAAAACAAGGGGGACTGAAATATCAGTAATTCGAAATGGTTCTTCAGTTTTGTTATTCAGGCTGTTTCCGTCCCATTTCTTGTCGTTAACAATTGGAAACACAAGCTTAATTATTGGTACATTATTTTCCACCACCACCGCAAAAGAACTGGTCTTCCTGGTTGTCCAAACAGAGTCCAAACTCCATTCAACACTATCATTATCGCGAGTTAACCGGTGTAATATATAAGTGTAGGCACTTTCGACATTTAAAAAAGAGTCAACAACCGCCTCCTTAAGCTGAAAATGATTGGTATCACTACTTATTAAGGTGAAATCTATTTGTTCTACATCGTAAATTCTAAATAAACCCTGCTCTAATGGAAAGAAGTCAAAACCAACTCGATCCGTCTGAGGGGGTAGCATCTCGTCATTACATCCCCACAGGCTGCAAAAAACGAATAACCACGTTATAAGACTTGCTTTCATTATTGATACTAACGAACTCTTAAAAGCTCAATTACCCTAAGTACAAAAATAGTTTAAGTTTTAGACAGCGTTCGCCCGGCAAAGCCTTAATTCCATTAAAGAGGCATAAAGCCTTAATTCTATGAAGGAGGCAAGTGAAAATACCCGTTCAAGGCTATCAGCCTGGCATCACTGCATCCTTGACCAATTACTTTAGTTATTAATTAACAGCAAGATCAACCAGCCCCTCATACTTTACTAAAGAGATATCTACTTATAAAAGTTCTTTATTCCCTTAATTTGAGCTATCTATTTAAAATATTAACCCCAGTTGCTATGGAAATTACCATTATTGGTAGTGGAGACGCATTCGGAAGTGGTGGAAAGTTTAACACTTGCTTCTATGTACAATCAACTCAAAATCATTTTTTAATTGATTGTGGAGCATCATCACTCTTAGCCCTAAAAAAGACACTAATTAATCCCAATACAGTTGACACCATTTTTATATCACATTTCCATGGTGACCACTTTGGCGGGCTACCTTTTTTCATCCTTGATGCGCACCTTGTACAGAAAAGAACTTCACCGTTGACCATTGTTGGTCCAATTGGATTGCAGTCGCGAGTGGTTGAAATTATGGAAGCCCTTTTCAGAGGCTCCTCAATGATAGATTTTAGTTTTCAAATATTCTACCATGAAGTCGCTGAGGGTGAATTGAAAATAGTCAATGGTATAGAGGTAAGCTATTACTCAGTAGTTCACGCAATTGAAAGCAGCCCTCATGGTTTAAGAGTGAGGGTAGACGGCAAGGCGCTGGCATATTCAGGAGACACTGAATGGACTGAAAATCTTATACCACTGGCCAGTGACACTGATTTGTTCATTGTAGAGTGCTATAACTTTAAGGGGGATTTGAAATTCCATATGAACTATGAAGTCCTTCGCAAAAACCAACAAAGATTAGCGAGTAAAAAGATTTTGTTAACCCACCTCGGAGAAGATATGATCAAACAGAAGAATGCATTAGAAATGGAGGTGTGTGAGGATGGAAAAACTGTTTTCGTCTGACTTCAAAATAGCTCCTCCTTCAGATCGAATTCTTCAATTTCTGAATCCAGGACTCCACCTTTTGTGCATTTTATGATTCGAGCTGGGTATTTGTCAATAAAACTATAGTTGTGAGTGGCCATCAATATTGCAGTGCCACTATTATTGATCTCAAGAAATAGTTTGAATATGCCGTCCGATACCTCAGGGTCCAAATTTCCAGTAGGTTCATCGGCAATTAAAATTTGAGGCTCATTGATCAATGCCCGGGCAATAACTATTCTTTGTTGTTCACCTCCCGACAACTGATGAGGCATTTTATTAGAAACAGATCCTAAACCAACACGCATTAACACTTCCGCTAATCTATTTTTCATTTTAGACCTGTCCTTCCAACCGGTCGCCTTCATAACAAAATTCAAATTATCCGCTACTGATCGGTCAGGGAAAAGTTGAAAATCCTGGAAAATGATGCCGATTTTTCTGCGGAGGAAAGGGATTTCCTTGCGTTTAATATCTTTTATTTGAAAACCTGATACTGCTATATCTCCCAACCTAAGCGGCAGATCGGCATAAAGTGTCTTTAATAATGAGGTCTTCCCACTTCCGGTTCTTCCGATCAGGTAAACGAACTCCCCTTTGCTTATCTGAAAATTAATCTCCTGTAAAACGGTGTCATTCTCCTGAAAAATTGAGGCTTGATGGACATTTACTACCGGGTCAGATGAAAAAGACATTGATTATAATTCCAGTTTTTGCAATTTACCAAAGGGTAATCCCTCAACTAAATTTTTAAATTGCTCTTCCTTGCCTTCAAGACCGTACTTTTCCATTTTCACCAGAGGGCGGTCAGCCCTGAAATAAGCAATTAATACAAAATTATCATCCCTCAACTGGATATAGTTCGGGATTTTTGCTTTTCCCTTCACTTTAATGATGTACATGCGTACTGGTTAATTACGCGTTGCCCTTCTTATAATCCGCTAGGAACTTCTCGAGGCCGCTATCAGTCAGCGGGTGTTTTAGAAGCCCGGTGATCACGCTTAATGGGCAGGTGGCTACGTCCGCTCCCAGCTCTGCACACTGAATGAGATGCATATTGTGTCTAATTGACGCGGCCAGAACTTCAGTCTCAAAACCATAATTTCCGAAAATGAGAACAATTTGTCCAATCAGCGACAATCCATCAGTTGAAATGTCATCTAGTCTTCCCAGAAATGGAGAAATATAGCTTGCTCCGGCCTTTGCGGCCAACATTGCCTGACCAGCATTAAAGATCAATGTACAATTAGTCCTAATACCTTCACTGCTAAAAGCTTTAATCGCTTTTACGCCATCTTTAATCATTGGCACTTTCACAACAATCTTATCGTCTATTTTTGCAAGTTCTTTTCCTTCTTTAAGAATGTTATCGTAGTCAGTGGCGATCACTTCTGCACTCACATTATTATCTACCAAATCGCAAATAGCTTTGTAATGAGCCGTTATATTGTCATGACCAGTAATATTTTCTTTGGCCATCAATGAAGGATTGGTCGTAACCCCATCGAGAACTCCCATGTCGTAAGCTTCCTTTATTTCTGATAAACTCGCGGTATCAATAAAAAACTGCATAACAAAACGTGATTAAGTAAGAAATGATAAGTCAAATGTAATTAATCAGACGGCAATTAAGCGTCAAAGATTAAATAAAAAATGGCAAATCAAGTATCGCACCGCTACGACCACCTACCCTTGCTACCTTCCGGTCCTGGGGGATTCAGCAGGAGCTGGTCGTACTGATTTGCCGGTGCAAAGTTATAACCTTATGGTAAATAATTTAGGAATTCAAACTAATAACTAACCCTTTTCCCAATGAGGACTTCCAAATTGTTCAAGTTTGGCGAAACGTTTAAGATTTACCATTTGAGGTGTAACTTCCAATTTGACAAGGTTAGGGTGCGGAGCACTTAAAATGTTTCAAAAGTTAAACATTGGAACTTAAGGTTAGTTAATAACTTACCTTTCCATTTGGGGAAACTTTAGCCAAACTAACTTTTTTCGTACTTTTCAAAGTCATTTGATTCCGTTTATAAAGCTGTTGATGAGAAAGCTATCAAAGATCAATTCTATTAAGGTCGATAAGTACATTTCAATTTTAATCATTATTATTTTCTTCAGTACCAACGTGGTATTGGGTCAGGGAGCACATC
>JAJCYL010000409.1 GCA_029262955.1 Cytophagales bacterium
TCTTGTATGAGATTAACCGATTTTGGAGAGGCAAAGCCGTATTTTGATTTGATGGTGCCCGGCTGCATCCAATGGACTTTGGGACCCGATGTTTCGGCGAAGAAATTCTGTCCCCATTCATCGAATGCAATTCCCCAGGGATTAGGAATGGACAATTGGGCGGTTCTTTCCAGATGCCGTCTTTTGGGGTTGAATCGATAAAAGCCACCATTGGTAGCTCTCACTGGCCCATAGGAAGTTTCCACATTTGTATGCAGAAAAACACCTTCTGCCATATAAATCGCTCCGGATGGGTCAGCACAGAATGCACTGATGGCATGGTGCGTGTCGTGGTCATCAAAACCACTGAATATGATTTCCTCTCGATCGGCCTTATCATCCCCATCGGTATCGGTAAATAATTTGAGGTTTGTGCCTTGAGAGATATAAACGCCCTCCGGGGCAAACTCAAAACCTATTGGCAAATGTAGGCCACGAGCAAAGATGGTTTCCTTATCTGCTTTCCCATCACCATCGGTATCTTCTATAATGAGCAATTTGTCATCCGGTCTACTGTCTCCTGGTGCGTAATGTGGGTATGAAGGCATTACAGAGACCCATAACCTCCCTTTGTTGTCGAATGAGAGTTGGACCGGGTTAGCAAGATTAGGAAAATCCTCTTCAGAGGCGAAAAGTTCGATCTTGTAACCAGGCGCCATGGTGAACTTGTCCATCACTTCCTTGCCGTATAGATATCTTGGATTTCCCCGACCATAATTGTCATCACTGAAGTTGGTTTCTACTTTGGGTGGCGGAGTTGTTTTTTTGTCGGCCGCTTCAAGGTCTTTGGTCTCACCTTTGATGGCAAGCCAAATAGCCGTATCACGGATGCTGGTCATCTCCCGGATTTTACGAATCTCTGTGGGGTAATTATCAGGACCAAAAGGATCATAGCGTCGTCCAAAAACATGTACCCCATTGGGCATTTTGATATCATTATGCCAAAACCAGTTCTTTTCTAACACCGCTTCTTTTACCAGTGTTCGGTTGTTATCATTGTTAATGGCGGTGTTTCCAAAAATGCCTTTGACCAGTAGCTTAGAGAATTTGGAATATCCTTCCTCATTGAGTTGAGATCCGTCAGTTGTTAATTGCTCACCCTGCTCAAACCATATTTTAGTTGGTTCAAAAGCATCCAAAACCAATACTTGCTTTTTAGATCCGACTTCCCTCATCGCTTTCGCATACATCAATAGATTTTGATTTTCAGACATCCCGTCGGGTAAATCATATTTATCGCTTAAGTCCTGGAAGGCAATCGGAGTCACTAATGCCAGCTGGGGCGAGCCTACTCCATTATAGTTTTGACTTAGCGTATGGTCTATGAAGGCTTCTAATTCTGCCTTGTAATTTTCAATTCCCTTTTCTCCCTGAAACGATTCATTGAACCCCAAAAACCCAATGATGATGTCCGCTTTCAATCGTGTTAACCATTGATCAGGGTAATCGAGATGGCCCTCACTGCCTGAATTCTGAGCAAGATCTGTCTGAAATTTTTCCGCACCCGGGAAGGCCCAGGGTGAGACACGACCGGAATGTGGTCGAAATCCAGGGGTATTTCCACCATCACACATATTTCTAATGATTAATAAGCTGTCTGGGTACCGGAGTTGCAACTCGGTCTCGAAATGCCCATAGTTCATCATTCGTGACCCGAGGTTATTGCCGACTAAGACAATTCGGCTGCCCTTGTTAACCGTGAGATGGTTAGACGGAGATTGACAGAAACTTAAAAAGACAGAAATGAATAAGATGAGAAGAGCTGCTGGACTGATTTTTATCATGAACTACTATTTAAGCGGCTCAAGTTAATATCAAATCCAAATCATTCCTTATGTTTATAATCTTGATTAAGGATTAAGGATATGGTTAAGGTAATTAGTGCTGTTTCAGCTTTGGTATTCTTAAGTTTTGCCGTGGTTCAGATTAATGATCCTGACCCAATTTTTTGGATCACGTTTTATTCGGCCATTACTATTATCTGCTTTTTGGGTTTCTTGAATAAACAGAACAAAAAGATTGTTTTGGTAGGTATGATCGCATCAATTTTGGTAGCTGCGTATTATGTTCCCGGTTTCATCGAGTGGTTGGGTCAGCCAGATAAGTCAGAGATTTTTGGAGAAATGGTCTATAAAAAATCATACATAGAGGAAACCAGGGAATTTCTTGGTTCACTCATTGGGCTTTCGGCACTTGTTTATCAATATCTGAAGGCATGATCGCATTCTTTACATCTCATCTGTGCACAAAAAGCACACACCAGTAATGACTTTAGGAGAACAACTGCTTCAATAGGTTGTCATGGATCTGAAGAGGTGAAATTGAATTTGATAACCCATGCCTACCAATAAAAACTGCCTTGTCTTCATTTGCAATATCCACTCGGCCATGAGAACCTCGGACTAAACTTGCATCTATTGGGATGAGATCCATCATGGTACGGAACCCCAATTTTTTTCCCAGTAGTTTCAAGATTATTCGGGGAATAATCAATTTCTTTTTTGGATCGAGGAACATCTCCACCGGGTCATAGCCTGGTTTTTTATGGATCTCCACGGTTCTGGCGAAATCAGGAGCCAGCTTATCATCTTCCCAATAGTAGTAAGTAAACCAGCTATTCTTATCTGCAAGAACTACGAGCTCACCAGATCGTTCGTGATCGATGTGATGACTTTTCTTTTCGTTAGTATCCAATACCTTTTCTATACCAGGAGTTTTTTCTAACACAGCCTTGATCTCAGCCTTTAGGTTGGGGTCATTGATATAAATATGTGCCACCTGGTGATCTGCCAATGCAAATGCTTTGGAGGCTCCGGCGTCAAGTATTTCTAACTCATTCTCTGTTCTTACCTTAATCAACCCCATTTTTCTCAATACCCTATTTATGTGAACGGGTTGTTCTACATCGGTAATACCGTATTCTGAAATCACGTTTACCTTCATTCCCATTCCCTCCAGATAGTTTATGAGATCTTTACAAACCGCATCGATCTCTCTTAGATCCTTCGGTAGGTGCTTTTGGTCATGGCCAAATTTTTGTAGTACATAATCCAGGTGAGGCAGGTAAACCAAAAGAAGATCAGGGTTGTGATTTTTTTGGGTCCATTTCGCGGCGTCAGCAATCCACTGACTGGATTTAATGCTTGTTTTAGGACCCCAGAAATTGAAGAGTGGAAATGTTCCTAATTCCTTTTGTAATTGATCTCTCAGTTCCGCAGGATGTGAATAGCAATCCGGTATTTTCAAGCCATTGGCTCGATATTGTGGTCTTGGGGTCACTGAATAATCAACGTTTGAATACATGTTGTACCACCAAAACATATTCGCACAGGTGAAGCTGGAATCCCGTTTTTTGGCATTGTCCCATATACTCGGTGACTGAACCAATTTATTTGATTGGCGCCATAATTTTACTTCTTGTTCATCCCTAAAAAACCACCCATTTCCAACAATGCCATGCGCATTCGGCCACTTACCGGTCAGGTATGTAGTCTGGACTGAACAAGTGACTGCTGGAAGAACAGGATCGATATTGGAGATGGTCCGGCCAGATGCCCACCGTTTTAAAAACGGAGTATGAGTTCCAATTAACCTTTCGGACAGTCCGACTACATTTATGACCGCAGTCTTATTCATCATTTAACATTATCCAGGGTTCGCTGCACCCAACTTATTTCTCTTACAATACTACTGACGATATCCGTACGCATATCCTCCGGTAAGACGTCCCACGTATAGGTTTCCACTTCGAGGTGATTGGTGAAATTTCTATTGGACCATATTTTCAGCGTTTCAACGATGTCCGATTGTGTTGACCTCAATATCCCATATTCTTCAGTGAAAATAGGCACATGAAAATGTGTGCGGATTTCCTCATCAGGTGGACAACGTAAGGATTGAATAGCTTCTCCAAGGTCGGAGAACCGTTTCAGCTCACCATTCGTTTGTTTTGTCACCGCCTGGTGTAAATAGATTGGTTCATCAAAAACGGCAAGTTGGTTAGACACTTCGTTTAAGTCAGCGTTGCCTAAATTGGATGAGGCCAAAGCTGCACTGATCTGTATTCTTCCAATCTTAATTTTTGCTGACTGGATGCGATCGATTGCTTCCCCGGGTTTTTCAAAACCAACTGCAAAATGACAGACATCATAGCAAAGCTGGAAATGCTCCCGCACATAACCTTCAGCTTTTGTATCATCACAACTTAAGCTTGCACAGATGGATTTTATTCCTTGATGAAGCAAGTAGTGATTAAAGAAGTCAACAAATTCTGAGGTAGTTTCTATAATTCCGTCAGGCTCAGGTTCCATATCGAGATGAAGACTCTTACCCGTTTTCGCATTTAGCTCAACAAGATGCACAATCAATTCTGCCAGGTGATTACAGGCATTGGCTTTTGCAAGATCCAACTCATCTTGGTTTTTGTGCCACCATTTATAGGAGATAGGTGAGGTGGACACGCCACCATCCAACCCTTCAGGTAATAGAACACTCAAAATATTAAATAGCCTTTTGGTGTATTCTAGTCTTTCCGAGGTTGTCCAATCGGGTGTGTGGACCTGGTCTTTTACTCTCTCTTTATGAAATTGACCATAGGGGAAGCCATTTATTGTAAATACATACAAATCCTCACTTTCTAACCAGGTTTTGAATTGTTGCAACTTATCAAGTTCAAGTAACTCAATGGAAGCCGTATTTGAAAGCCTTAGCCCAATGCCAAAAGATTCATTGGTAAGTTCTTTTCTAACTCTGGTTGTATGCGTTTTGAGGTTATTAAAAGTTTCAGACCAGGATTCCCCAGGATGAATATTGCTACAATAAGTGAGATGAGCGCTGTGTGGACTAATACGCATGGAGTTCCTGTTTCTGCTTTAGGATATTTGCTGCCTGCTCAATTCTTTCCATATCCATTTCATGGACTTCTATTTGATGCCCGATGCCATCAATCAGGGTAATCGTTAGATCGCCCCCAAGGTGTTCTCTAAATTCTTCTAATCCACGTGTAAGGAGTGGATTAATAGATTTGCTTTCTGGAGATAATAGAAGTGGGTGATACAGATTAAATCCAAAATCTCCCAAT
>JAJCYL010000410.1 GCA_029262955.1 Cytophagales bacterium
GAGGAAGGCATTAAAGGGCGATGGTATACACTTATGAATTTAACATGGCAATATCGATTGAAGGGTGATTTTCGGGCATCAAGACGTTATGGTGAAATGGCTTGTGAACAATCTAAGGTTGATGATGACAGACATGCGAAATTGGAGGCTTGTATTCAACTCGCAGAGACATTAATTGAACTGGGTGAGTTAAAGAAATTAAAAGATGTTTACAAAAATGGCTTAAAATGGAGAGGTGATATTGAAGACAGAGATAGCTATGTCTTTGACGTTTACTACTCAAAATATTTATGGGAAATTGGTGAACAGAATCAAGCAATTAATCGCTTGGAAAAGGCAGTAAACTTCCTTACCACTAGTGAAGTGTTTTACGAAATGCATGGCAGGGCATTATTAGCCAATTACTATTTTGCTAAAAGAGAATTTGATAAAGCTGCATCAGAGTTGAAAATAATTGATCAGCCAAGGCACAATTATATTTCGATGGAATCCAGGTGCCTGGCTGCAATTACACATTCGAAATTATTGCAAATGAATGGTCAGAAATCGATAGCCAAGGCTCTTTTGAAATTTTGGTTAGAGGACGCAAATCGTCTTGGAGTCACTCAGTTGACCAACTTACTTCAAAAGGCCGATGAATCTATGCAGTGATGCGTTCCAATAATCTTTCAGAATGGCGCCAGAGTTTCTCGCCAGTCGTTCTATCCAGACTTCTTTCATCAGGCTTCTTTCTTGCCATCATGTGGAGGTAATAATCCGATTGGCCCTCAATCTCTTTGGAGCAGGCCAGGTAGGTAACAGGTATTGCTGCCTTCATCGGATTTTGGAAGAAAAGACCAAATATCAATTTGAGTAAAGGCATAACAATTTTAGGCGACTCCCTCGCAATGTTAGTGTTAACAGCTCCAGGGCATAGAGAATGAACAGAATACTTCATTCCATCAACATTAATCCTTCTGGACAATTCTGAAGCCAAAGTATTTAGATGAAGTTTGTAATAGCCATATAAGGCAATCACTTTAGACATGGTATATTCTTCATAAAGCCCGAATTTCTCAAAATCAATATCATCACCGGATCGGTGGGATTCGGAGGAAACATAGATTATTCGGGGTATAAGTTTAGTGTTAAAAAGCCCTGCTGAAATGAACTCCCTGATTAAGATAAATTTTGCCAGATAGTTCACCATGAACATTTGATCAAGCCCTTCTTTGGTTTTTCGTGATCCCTTTGGAACGATTGCAGCATTAAAAATGGCAATATCGAATTTGATCGATCTGGTTTTAAGTTCTGAAACCAATGCCTTTATGGAATTGAGATCTGAAATATCAACCCGGATCATTTCAATGTTTTCTGAATTGGTCAGGGCTTTAATCCGATCACCTGCCTCTGGAATTCCACTTCTACAAGCCATGATAACTTTTCCGCCACGCTCTACCAATTGTTGGGTAATGGCAAAGCCAAGTCCGGAATTGGCACCGGTCACTAGACATATTTTTCCATCTATCCGGTCATCATCCTTTAAAACACCAACTGGTTGTTGTTTCTTAAACATGTTCACTATGCCAGACAATGTCGCCGTGAATGGATTAGAATATTTGGCTTTGTGTGGATTCTCAGTCATGGGTAAAAGGAGCTAATCTATCTCGAATTTTCTCGACACTCAAACCAAAATCCTCTGGCAAATATTTATGAGTACCATATTTATTTTTGGCATTCCTGCTTCTTACTTCTTCCAATTCTTTCATTGAAATGTTACTCATATTAATGGCCTGATAAATTCTACTGAGCTCATTCTCGGGTGCTCTTATTAATTCCTCATAGTTGATGTCGATGAAGTTTTGATCATCTACAGATTTCCTGTATTCGCTAGATTTTTTCATCATGATTTCAATTTTTCTTAACCATTGTTCCCCAATTTGATTGGCATCTACATGATTGGAAAAGATAAATCTTCCATGCCAAATCATACTGCATAATGAGGGCACTGTAATGGTTGGATCACGATGCGTTTGGATAATTGTACAATGAGGAAAGACCTTTCTTAAGACGTCAAGGTATTCCAAATGATGTGGCGTTTTTAGCACCCACCTCCTGCCAGGATTTTGCCAACTAAGTAGTTGTAATAGTTTTTTCATGTAGGCATAGGCTGGCGTTTGATCCTGACACTCCAGCCAATGAGCAAAAGTGGGGACATGAAGTGTTGCTTCTGCCACGGTACTCAGGAAAGATATGTCTAAGAGGAGTACCTCTTCTTCTGGTGCATTATGCTCAACTGGATGAATGGCGAAAAATGCTGGATTTAAATACCTAAGGCCGTTTTCTGCTTTTTTCCCTTCCGCAATTCTTTTGTCTGCGCTACTTGTTGACCACCTTTGGTAAGGTGCCGGATTGAGGGCTTCCCATGATTTTAATGAACGGAAGGAAGTATTCGAAGCGATTAGTCTTTGAAGAAAAGTAGTTCCTGTTCTTTGCAGACTGGCAATTACCAACGGAGGTTCTAACTCTATTTCCAGTATTTCCGGATGTAATTTAAAGTAGTATTCCGCCCGGAGCCGATTTCTGAGAAGACCGCCAATACGTTGTTTTGTTACAAATCTGCCAAAAGGATGAAGATTGGCTTCATTTTCAATTGATTCCAGAAGTTTTTTAAGAGGTTCTCGAAAAGACTCATCACCAAAATCATTTAATCCTTCTGCCTTAGCTGCGGTAGAGATTAAATATTCTTCTGAAAGGTTGACCTGGACACTGGTTTTTTCTAAAATCTTACCAATAGAATTCCAGGCTCGGATTGGCATGGGTAAATGAATGGGTTTGAGATTATTCAAATTCGAAGCGTTTATGAAAGTCGCTTGGTTGACTATTTGTGTGATACTTCAAGAATTCATCTTTGCCTCCAAACCATCTAAGAACTTCCTTTTGGGCTACCATACCGGATTTAAGGGAAGACAGCGTATGGATAGAGCTGTGTTCCCATGAGAAAATATCTTTTACAAATTTATGATGTATCGGATTGTTATGAATATATCGGATTAGCCCTGAGAAGTAACTATTATCATCGACTTCTTTTCGTTTGAAATTCGACATAAACAAGCTACCTCGTCTATTATATCGTTTATTGAAGGCTTGAGTATAGCCGTTAAAAAGATTAGAAAATTGACGACTTATTAAATAGGACAGTTCTACCTCTTCAAGGGTTTTAAACCCTGGTTTCTTGCTATTAAAGTATTCGACAAGTTCTTCTTTCCCCTTTATTCTAATCATCATATGAAAATGATTTGGCATCAAACAATAAGCATAGGTCTGAGCGATTGGGTTAATGTATTCGAAGTACTTTTTTAAGAAATATTTATAATTTTCTTGTTCTCTGAACAAATTGTCACTCCCGTTGGCATGATTGTAAATATGGTAGACCGACTCTGGTTGAAGAAGGGTTTTCATATTCTTTTTATAATTATTCTATTTATCAAAGACCTCCACGGGTACTAAACTTTTGGAGGTCTTGTAGTTTCACAACCTTTGTTTGTGGCTCATGCCATGTGTCCGCTTTTACCCAACGCCAGCACATGGTTCCTTCTTTATGGCCAACTGTGTTTATCCAATTGGGAACCCCAGGGTCAGAATGTGCTACAATCACTCGGACAGATCCACCAACTTCATATTTGGCAGTGTGTTTATTTATGTGAATATTATAATGACGATAATCGAGCGATTCCATCCAATAGTTGTTGAGCTGGAAATTCCAATATTCACATTTTGGTGGGGTAGTTTCAATCACCAACGCCTCATCTTGAGCAAGTTTCCAATAGCCGTGATAGTAAGCAATTTGAGGGTCGCCACCTGCATTGGTTGAGGTTTCAGGATCAAATAGAGGAAGTTGATTAGGTCTTTTCTTAAACCCATTAGCCCATTTGGCAAAGAGTAGGGGAGCACCAGCAACGAATAGTCCTGCAGTATCAAACCCGTCATCAAGAATTTTTGGAGTTACCGGCCCAGGTTGAACGTTCTCCCCGAGTCGTTCAATTTTCATTTCGGCAAGTTTTTCACTTTCCTTATCCAGGAACGTCTGTCTAACGATGACTAATGAAGTGTCATCAAATATTGGCAGCCAATTCTCCCCTTTTTTTTCTCTGCTCAGCATGATCTCGAACGTACCATCAGATTCTATATGCATATCGGCGGCCTCCAATGCACCAGATGGTTTCATGCCACCACCTTTCCCATAAGTTCCTCTTTGAGTAGCGAATCCGAGATAATGTGCCGTCTTGCGATTTCCAGTGATTTTATATTCATATTCACCGCTTATTTGTGCATTTTGATAGTAATTATCGGGATTATCTGCACCTAATTTGACAGTTTCATGGACCATCCTCCTTAGCACCGGATAGGCAGGATCAGCATACTCAATAAATGCTTCCAGTCCAGCCCTCGTCAACCGTGATAGGTACCTATATCCCTCCGCTTGACTGAAGGCGTCTTGTGGTGTTCCATTAAAGACTAAAGCTGTTCCAGCTGTTTTGAGGGTATCACAGAATTCCTCCCATGATTTACCAGAAACAATTCTCTGGGCACTGATATCATCCTCGGTTTTATTACGAATTTTTAACCATAGGCGTCGAATGCTTCCAAATACTCCAAGTAAACCAATGAATATTTTCTTCACAATCAGACCTGAAATCTGTTAACTAATTACACCTCCATTGTCAGCCTGATCATTTGGCTCAATGAGTTTGAGTGCACCATCAGCATTCTCAGCCATAAGAATCATACCTTGAGACTCGAATCCCATAATGTTTCGAGGTGCAAGGTTGACCAAAACAGTCACTTGCTTACCAATCATTTCTTCGGGAGTATAATGTTTGGCGTTACCACTGAGTATTGTTCTTTGATCAATACCCGTATCAACTTTGAATTTCAATAATTTGTTTGATTTAGGCACTTTCTCCGCTTCCAAAATTGTACCAATCCGCATATCCATTTTCATAAAATCATCATATGTAATTTCATCCTTTTGAGGTTCAACTGAAGCCGTCTCTGAAAC
>JAJCYL010000411.1 GCA_029262955.1 Cytophagales bacterium
GAAGTCCCACCGGATAAGAAGCCTTCGTCGCTAAAATAACCAGGTGCTTCAGTTTCAATGAGGAAAGGTGCTATTAACTCTTCGGTGAGTCCAGGGAAACTGGCACTTATCTCTCTTACAAATACATTTCTAATAGAATATTCTTCCAGAAGCATAGAGCGATCTGTTTCATCCAGACTGCTTGGTGGTAATCCAACTTCTGCGACTCCAATGTCTAAAATTTCATCTCCCGAGGCGACAAAGGCCCAATTGAATCCTTTATCTCCAGCGAAAAATTCCGCATTGGGGTGATTTGAGTTGCCACGAACATCAATTATATCCCCGTTTTTCCCCGCAAACAATTTTAAGTTATTGATTGCGAATTGATCAAGTAGTGGACTTGGGAGGGGCAGGTTTGAAATCGTTACTTCCATATGAGCTTCATAACCAAATTCACCCGCTTCACTATAATCAATTCGGAATAGCGCATCACCGGCAAAGGGATTTTTCGCTCGATCAATATTAAACGGCTTGAGGATTGCAATTCCTTTAGCAGGTGCTCCCTCGTTCCAAAATACCTGCATGGCCTTTCCACCATCGGCATCGCTTTCGGAGTCGGCATCAGTCACTGTCAATTGATAGTCCCAGGTTACACCTTCGAAATCACTATTATTGACAACTACAAGGTTCTTTTCTCTTCCGTCCTCATCGCTGATGTATGTTAGAGTCAATACACGATCAATATTGTTGGCTCTTAAACCATCAATAATTGCTTCGACAAGCGCTCCGGCTTCATCTCCAATTTCTATGAACACACCAAGTAATTCATAGATGTCATTCCCTTTGATTGAATCATCCTTCACTCGTCCATTTACCAATACTCGTCCGTTAGCCAGTACACTATTACTAATGCTGGATGGAATGTCTACTCTAAATTCCTGTGGCAGCAGGTCTCCTTGGGGGGAAACCTCCGGATTGTCATCACATGAGACTAGTACGATTACGAAAGCCATCATGGCAATCAATGCTTTTGTTGTTGATTTGAAAGTTTTCATTTTCTTGTTATTTAATTCTAGTTGTGTCATAATTATGGGCTTTTTAAAGTGCCTTCAATCTTATAACACAGGATGTATAGGTCACCCTTGAAATTTACTTCTTTTTTATTCAGAAATAATTGTTGTGTCTGAAACGACGGTTGAAACGGCAAAGTATCCAATTGCTCCTTCACTCAAATTGGTAGATGCGTTTGCCCTTTGAATATCAAACAGACCTCCACGCCATTCTGTTTCAGATAACAGTGATCGCAAATAGTTCTTGTAGCGATCACTTACAGAGTACTTTCGTCTAATGATGGTCGTATTCATGGGAAAGAAGAAATCAGTTTTTTCAGGCTTAAAAATATCGTGAACGTCAATGGTTTTAAGGTCATAGAAAACGACTTTACCGGTACACAGGGTGTCTGGTTGACAGAAACTGGTATTCTCCCAGGAAAAATCGTAGGTAATGTAGTTGGCATTATTACCAATTGTTTGGAAGTCTAAAGTGTATACCGGTAGGTCCTCACTGGCCGGAATAGGCTTAATTTGACACAGAGGTTCACCCGGTTCTGATGAATCAAATGCTGAATAAGAGTTGCCCTCATAATCAATGGTTAATACATAAAAGCGTCCGAATACCGCTCTGAAAGGATCGCTGAGGTATTCCCCGGAACCTGGTGGAGATTCTGTAAGTAAGAATACAGTGTCTGGTACTATTTCCCCTTCATTAGGTGATGCTTCAATAATATTGATTACTGCTCCGGATGCAGGCAATGGGTCGCCATTAATCTCGCGATGTGGTCTTGATAGGGTTATTTTGTGACTTATTTTTTCATTGGTTAACAGGCCTTCAACTACCAGGAGATCGGTGGATTCAGTTTGTAAAGCGGCGTCAAATGAGTCTTCGCAGGACACACTTGAGAGACAAATCAATAGGATAAGGATCTTTTTCATTGCCATTTGAAATTGTATGTAATAGAAGGGATGAATTGAAATAAGAATACCTGAGAAGGAGCCCTTGTTTTCTCTAAAAGATTTATTGGCACATCATATCTGTTATCTCCAACAGGCGTCTTGTTATAGTTTATGAAAATTGGGTTTTTGCGCCCAAAGAAGTTATAAATGGAAAACGATAGGTCATGCCTAAATCGATTGCTAACGTTTTTATTTAACCTTAGGGAAGCAGAGAGATCAAGACGTTGATAGTCAGGCAATCTCTCATTGTTCTTCTGCCCATAAACAGGCACCTCCTGGTCATTGAATTTGTAGAAACTAATTGGAGCCGAAAAGGGCGCACCGGTGAAATAGCTCCAATTCATTCCTACTTGCCAGCGTAAATTCAAATCATAATTCGCAACAAGATTGATTTCGTGAGGGCGATCAAAAAACGCATTGAATGTTTTTCCGCCATTAACTTCATCAAATTTACGCCTGGCCCTGGAATAAGAATAACCTACCCAGCCTCTCAAGCGCCCCTCATTCTTCTTTGTTATCAGTTCAATACCGGAAGAAGTTCCCTTTCCAAAGCGAAGCTCTCGCTCAACAAATGGATTGAGAAGCGTTTCTGCATGAGCTTCATAATCAATTTGATTGGTCATGTCTTTATGGAAAACTTCTACTTCCAATGACATTCCCTTTAAGGGGAACTGATGAAAATACCCAAGCCCAAACTGGTTGGAGGCTTGTGGTTTGATGTTGATATTACTGGGAAGCCATACTTCTAAAGATGTGAAGGGACTAATAGAATTGGTGATCAGATGAAGGTTTTGGATGTTCCTTGAAAAACTTGCTTTCAGAGAGGAATTGTCACTCAGTTGGTAGCTTAAAGCAATTCTTGGCTCCGCATTGATGTAGTTGCTATAGTTATCTCCTTCCTCAAAAAAAAGGGTATCTATTGGCTCTCTATCCTCATCGAATACATATTCGAACGATTCTCCAATATTCGACCAACTAGAAATTCGGAGTCCGTAATTTAAGCCCCAGTGTTCGTCGATTTTGACCTCGTGATTTCCATATAAAATTAATTCTGCGCTATTTCGAATGGAGACAACTGGAGGAATAATAGGAGCATCAGTGGTCAAATTGCCAGGGTTAATATTATACCCGTTTAAACCAGCTCCAAAAGTGAGCTCACTGTCAGGGTTAAAAAAGTAATTGAAATCTGTCTTTAGGGTAAAGTTTGAGATGTGAGATTTCCAAACGGTGTTGTTACTGCGATCTTGATGTAGGAAATAGTCGTAGGTACTGGCAGCGATTGTCGATTTGAGAAACATTTTGTCGCTGAATAAATGAGTCCACCGGAATGTACCAGCGGTATTGCTCCATTCGATGCCATTGTCTGGCCCAAAATAATTGTCACTGCCTGTATAGAGTGAGAAAAATATGCTGTTCTTTTCACTCAACTTAAAATTGAGCTTGGATGTAAAGTCCGCAAAATAGACCTGGTCTACCTCTTCATTGTCTAATTTAAATATCCAGCCGATTTGTGAGAGCCGACCGGAAACCAGGTAAGAGCTCTCGTTCTTTTTGATTGGACCTTCAACTCCGAGCTTAGTAGAAATAAATCCTGTACTACCCCATATCGAGAGGTTTTGATCATTGCCTTTTTTGGTTCTGATGTCCATAATGGAAGATAAACGACCACCAAGAGCAGCCGGCATTTCACCCTTATAAATGCTGATGTCATTAATCGCATCCGGAATAATTGTCGAAAAAAGCCCAAGGGCATGGCTGGGATTATAGATAGGTGCATCATCTAGCAGAATTAGGTTTTGATCCCGGTTGCCGCCACGGACGTAATAAAAAGTAGAACCGTCGGAATGTGGTTTGATCCCGGGAATTGATTCCAGAGACTTGATGACATCATTTTCACCAAAAAGCGCACTTCTTTCTTCAATTTGTTGAGGTCTCAGGTTCGTACGGCCTAATTGAATTCGATCGATTTCATCTGAAATGGAACTGGTCACCACAATGGATTCCAGAATTGGAGGTGCCTCCTGTAAACTTATGTCCAGTTTTTGTGAATAGGAGAGGTCCACAGTTTTTGTGATGGCATCATATCCAATAAAAGCGAAAGTGATATCATAATCACCACTGGGGAGGCTCAATGAATAAAATCCATATTGATTTGAAACTGCCCCCATTTTAGGGTCAGCCACCAAAATCGTGGTGCCTATCAAAGCTTCCCCATTGTTTTGATCTTTGACATAGCCACTTAAAGTATTCACTTTCGCGGACTGATTTATATTCTTCTTTTTTTTACTGAGGATGATTTGGTTCTCCAGGCTGGTGAATGATATATCTAATTCATTAAATATTTCTCCTAACACGGTCTTTAGAGGTCGATTTTGAGCCGTATATGATACCAAACTATTAATGGGGATCTTCCTGGGATTATAAGAAAACGAAATTCCACTCTGTTTTTCTAATTCCTTTATTACCACTTGAAGTGGTTCATTATCTGCTTCAATGGAGACATTAATACCCGAAAGTGATTGTGCAGATGACCAGTTCACTCCAATAATAATGAAGCAAATTACTCTGGAGATTGTGAGGAGATTTATGGCAAGATTGGAGCTTACTCGCATTCAGCATCTACAATTTCGATTCTATTATCAATGTTTCTGAATGTAAGATTAAGGGTAGTTTTGAGCACATTCAGTACAGCCTCCAGATTTTGTTGATTAAAAGTTACGGTGACTTCACAAGAATCAGAAATGTCAGATGTAATAATTATTCGGTCTCCATAGACTTTGTTGAGTGTTTCAACTACTTCAGGTAGTTTGCTATTAGTGAATACAATTTTTTTGGTTTTCCAGGATATGAAGTTGATGTCGTCATTCGGTGTCTCTCTCAGTTGTTGGAGTGACTTCGTATAGACTCCTTTTTCCCCGGCACTTAATTCCACGGTAGATTTATCAGCGGAGAAATTCACCAATCCTTCCTCCACAATTACCTCGATGGTTTCACTGGCACCATATCCTGAGACATTGAATTTTGTTCCAACCACTTCTATTTTTATTTGGTTTATCTCAATAGTAAATGGGTTGAATTTGTCTGATTGTACCTCGAAAAAGCCTTCTCCTGATAAGGAAATTGTGCGGTTAGATTTTCCGAAATATTGATCGTAGACCAATTTCGAATTTTGATTCAGATCCACTATCGATCCGTCGGGGAGTTTAATAGTTAGTGTATTCTCTGCAGTTTGATAAACAATAGGATCATTTTTATCTAAAAAGTAATTAGCTGCAAAGGCTGAGATGATGAGAAATGAAATGACAGCGGCTATGCGCAACCAAGGTTTTTGACTTGAAGAATTGGCATCAATAGGGATGGTAGGGGTCTCCTCTTGTGTCTCTGTAAGAAAACGCTCCCATTCTTTGTCGAGATTGATCTCAAATTCCTGTGAAGTCCCTTGTTCCTGAACCAGGTCATAGACTTTTTTGTACCTGTCTAAAAGATCCTGGTTGGCAGAATCTAATGCCTTCCATTCATTAAGCTGATTCTCCTCCTCCACGGATGCTTCACCTGTCAGGTGTTTGGTTATGAGTATTTTGATGATATCGTTTTCTTCTGTATTCACTTTCAATCTTAAAACACAAAAAATGACTGGTACCCTTGGAAGTTCAGAAACAAAAATGCTATGGTAATAAATTGGGACAAATTATCCCTTAATAGACTCAAAGCCTGAGTCATTCGACCTTCAACTGTTTTAACAGAAATGTCCAATTTCTGAGCAATTTCAGCATATTTTAGTTGTTCGAAGCGGCTCATTTCAAATACCAACTTACACTTTTCAGGAAGTGAGTTGATGGCGAATTCTATTTCCCGTTCTAGTTCCTGTGTCTCCAGCTCTGACGTGTCCTCAACCCCCAAATGTTCTTCAGCATCTTCAATGGCGACTATTTTGATCTTATCCCTAAGGTGATTGAGACATTTATTTCGAACAGCGGTGTAGAGATAACTTCGGTAATTGGTGTCACTTGGTAATGAGTCGTACTTTTCCCACACAGATATGAATGCGTCGTGAACAAGGTTTTTAGCGTCATCCAGATCATGCACATATTTGAACGCAAAACCGGCTAACGCCTTGAAATGCTCCTTGAAAAGGGACTCAAATGATGAAATAGTTGTCTCAGTCACCGAGAAATTGCCTACCTAATAGAACAATTAAAAGTAGGTAAAATTACTTGGTTCTGTAATATTTCAAGTTTTTGGAGACAGGATATGCTAAGTCAGGAATGTCCCCAATTTTCCGAATCATCTGAATCATTGGGAGATAGACCCAAAATATCTCCTTTGGTACTCACTCCTAAACCGGTTACTGTGCGATTGGCATAGTTGAAATAGCTTACTACCTGGTTGATTTCAAGGACTTCGCCATCTTCCCAGCCTAGCTTCTTCATTTCTTCAAAGTCCTTTTCAGTCAGTAAATGCTGACAAAATGTGAGCTTTTTAGCGTATTTGAAAGCGGATAGTTCTTTTTTGCCGAAGCAATCACTTAGCTTGTCTTCTTCAAAGCATTTTCTAATATTATTAGCCCTGACATCATCTTCGAGTAACCGCTTTAAGCCGGCAAAGTGATGTTCGGTACAGTATTGACAACGATTAAGGAGACTTACATAAACCCCCAAAGTCTCTAAAAATGACTTGGGAACCTGGTTATTGGAGTTGTGGATTACGTTTTTGTAAAGCGCCATATGGCCCTGAAGGGTATGGGGCCGGAGACTATGAACCATCAATATATTGTCCACATTGTTATTAGGACCTACCACGCGTTTATACAGTTTTTTCAGTTGACCGGTAGCTTGGTCAAATGGGATCGTTTTTATCCAACTCATATACTATTTTTTTATAAAAATAGGCAGTTGATTGACATTAGCTATTTGAATGCTTGATTTTAAATGTCTTCCCGCTATCATGATTAGCTCATTTTATATGTACGGAGACCTCATCAAGTCTCTAAATTGTAATATTGAG
>JAJCYL010000412.1 GCA_029262955.1 Cytophagales bacterium
ATGGTGACATCATCTATGAAAGAAGTTGGCAGCAGGCTTATATCTAACTCACCAGAGGTTGGACTTTGAAGATTTATTCCATTCCATAAAATTGATGTATGGCTATTTCCTGACCCCCTAAGGTTTGGCGCAGAAAGGCCATTGGGACCATAGCTTCTTACATGCACATTAGAGTTACGGGTCAGTATTTCAGTGAGGTTAGAAGGAGAAGAGCTTGCAATGGCAAAGGAATCCACCTGTTCAAGCCGATAACCAACCGAATGAACTTGAATCCTCGTTGCCGCAATAACCACTTCTTCTAGTCTTCTTACAGAATCTGGCACTTGCGCGAATGATTCTGTAAGAAATCCAAAAGCAAGAAGCAATGGCTTCAAATACTTTAAGCTCCTTGACATAAATTGGTAGCTAAACTTATCCGTTCACAGCACTATTCCCGGCGCAGTAAATAAAATTGAATGTGGCAGGTCTCCTGGCTTGTTCAATTGGTATCGCCTTCCCGTCCTCCCGATAACTATCGAGATATAACAGTGGCAGAGAGAGATACCAATACAAAAAGAACTTACAGTTGCGGGAACAGCTCCGGATTTACACCGGTATTCCCTTTTAATCCACTCGGTTGAAACCGATTAGAACCAAATTCTTATTCAAAGGTAAATCAAATTCAAGCTAAGATCAAAATGGGATGAATTCTTCAGAAAGGAGGTAAAAAGGAAAGGCTACGAAAATCGCAGCCTTTCTCAATTTGAGCTATGTATGAGTTAAACATACACAACTAACATAACGGTATATCATAGGTTATAGTACATGTATAAGTATTTTTTGTGTTAATCACGGAAAAAAGGCGCTATTCAGCTTTGGAGGATATCACTCCAATTATTTGGAGAATAACAGCACCAATCAACATCATGAAGTAATAGCTGACAAACCGCCATCCGGTGATTAGTATTCCGATTAGACTTTCTGGAATAAAGGGAATGAAAAGAAAATAGAAAACTGCTTCTGCACCACCGCTGGCGCCTGGAGTAGGTGTGATCAACATGGTAAGCCATACTATCCAGTGGAGAAAAAATAACTGAAAAGGATCGGCATCAATTCCCAGTGAGTATACAAGTGCTATTGGAATGGCAAACCGACATGACCACTCCATATACATCATGGCAGCAGTGAGGAGAAATCTAAGCTTTCCTCCTTTCAAAATCATGGCACCCGCTTTTGTGAAATCGGACCAGGCCTCTCCAATTCGTTTTTTTACTTTTTGCCAAAACGAAGTTCCGTTTTCAACACTTACACTCTTTTTCTTATTGCGATAAACGAATCTGGTGGTAACGACTAAAAGCGCCAATGCAGGAATTAACCACCACAGGTGGATGCTGAGAGTCCCGATAGATTCATACAGATTGGATACAGCAGGATTTCCAAGACCTCCTCCGAAATAAATGGATAGCGGGAGAGAGGATATAAGAAAAACCAGATCCTCTAATACCTGGAGTAAAACAATCATGCCTGCCGACCCTGCTGGAACTCCCTTATTGACCAATAGACCAAATTTTATAGGTGTACCACCAACAACAGTCGGTGTAATGGCACCTCCGAGGTCATGAGCGATAGATATTCGTAGACTGTCTTTGAAGGACACCGGAAAATGAAGGAATCGGGACCAAATCACCGTTCTAATTGAATGTCCAAGCCATGGGATAAGGGATATAATGATTGCTATGATAAACCACCCGGGAGAAAACTCGCTTAAAGCATCAAGTAAATTTTCTTCCGAGGTGTAAACCGCAAATATGATGTTCCCAATTATGCCAATTAGAATTATTGGTATAAGTCTTTTGACGATTTTCGAAAGGTCAAAACGCATGGCGCCAAAAGTAATCGATCTTAATTATAGATTTCCTGAAACCCCAATAGTTTCAATGTGAGACAACATCTGTATCAGAATGAAACAAAAATAGGATGATTTTTTTTGTAAAAATTCATAAGAAATTGATTGTCAGTATTTTAACTATTGGTATGTTTCTGGCATGTAAATGCCAAAATGATTTAGATGTTTAAAAATTATCTAAGGGTTGGCTATCGAAATCTAATTCGAAGTAAAACTTTTTCATTCATTAATATTTTAGGCCTGGCTGTTGGGATAGCCGCCGCAATGCTTGTGGTAATCTATGTGATTGATGAGGTGAGCTATGATCAATTTCACAGTAAAAAAGATCGCATCTATCGTTTGTCTTTTGAAGAGCAACGTCAGGATAATACCTTTAGGTTTGCCAAGGTGCCGTTCCCGGTACGAAACGTTCTCATGGAATCAATCCCTGAGATTGAAGAAATCACCAGGATTTATAGTAACACCAAAGTTAGTGGGGCTGCAATGATCCATGTGGAAGAAGAAATTTATGCTGAACCTAACCTGTGGTTTGCTGAACCTAGCTTTTTCAATGTTTTTGACTTTGAATTTGTATCCGGAAGTCGAGAGTCAGCCCTAACTATTGAGAATACCGCCATCCTTACAGAAAGCACTGCCAAAAAGTACTTTGGTACTGTTGACCCAATTGGAAAAACGATTAAGTATGATAAAGGCACGAGCCTTGAGGTCATTGGGGTGATGAAAGACCCACCTACACAGTCCCACATTCAATTTTCAATCCTGGTACCTAAAGAACTATTGCGAAATATTTGGGTGAGGGATTTTAATTATGATTTGGAGAAAGACTGGAACTGGTCTGGTAGTCATAGCTACATGATGCTAAAAGAGAGCTCTTCCATTAAAGCAGTGGAGGATAAATTGCCTAAAGTAGTTGCCGACCATTTTCAACATGTAAATGAGACTTTTAAATTGGTTGCTTTTCCCATGGAGGATATTTATCTCCAGTCAACATACAAAGGGGAAATACTTCCTTCTGAAAGCCAGGCGAGACAAACTCAATTATACATTTTTTCTGCTATTGCGGCCATTATCCTGTTGGTTGCAGCAATCAACTTCATGAATCTGTCTACCGCAAGGTCTATCAAACGGGCAAGAGAAGTTGGTATAAGAAAAGTAATGGGAGCTCAGCGGAGATTCCTCATTTTTCAATTTTTAGGTGAAGCCCTGATGATATCACTTTTGGCACTCATCCATGCCATGCTGTTGGTGAACCTGACATTACCTATGTTCAATCGGTTCACCGGTAAAACTTTTCAGTTCGCAGATTCAGTGTTAAACATTGAGGTAGGGCTAATGTCTTTGGTCATCACTGTATTCATAGGGCTTTTTTCAGGGACATATCCGGCCTTATTTCTGTCCTCTTTTAAACCGATTAAAACCCTAAAAAATGATTTTAGAATCAGTGGCAATCTGGGGTTGAGAAAGCTATTTGTAATCATTCAATTTACTATCACAATCATGTTCATCAGTGCAGTTGTTGTAGTATTTGAGCAATTAGAGTACATCAAAAACAAGGATCTGGGCTTTGATATGGATCAAACATTAGTGGTAAACAACCGGACACTTATGAGTCAGGAATATGCAGTTTTAAAATCAGAGTTAATGAAAAGTCCAGATGTTTCTGACGTTTACTTAGGACATATACCTGGCAAACCTGCTTGGGGGAATACAGTAATTCCGGAAGGCTATACTGAAGAGGATGCGCTGTCAATATCACTCATGTATGTGGGATATGGTGTTACTGACTTTTTCGATATCGATATTCTTAATGGCCGGCCTTTTACCAAAACCCTTGACGTTGATACAGTCAATGCGCAATCATCATTTATGATCAATAAACGGTTGGCTGATTTTATTGGCTGGGAGATTGATGAAGCGATCGGAAAGGAGATAAAATGGATTGGAGGCAACAACAATCAGCAGCTTATAAAAGGCAGGGTAGTAGCTGTTGTGGATGATTTCCATTTTTCCTCATTGTACAATGAGATCAGACCCTTGCTTTTCAGGTTATCAAACTGGGGAGAGGTAGCCATAAAATATAAAATGGATCGAACGAATCAACTCTTACCATTTGTAGAACAGACTTGGAATGAAGCGGTACCATCACAAAAATTTGAGTACTCTTTTCTTGACGAAGATCTAATGGCCCAATATGAAAAGGAAGAAAACCTTTCTAGTCTAATTACCTATTTCAGCGTCCTGGCAGTATTAATTTCCTGCCTTGGACTTTTTGGCCTCTCTTCATTTTCAATGGAGCAACGAAAAAAGGAATTTGCCATTAGAAAGACATTGGGAGCTACAATCAAAGAAATTTCAACACTCATATCATCCGATTTCGGAAAGCTAATTCTAATCGCATCTCTTATTGCTTGCCCTATTGCCTGGCTGATCATGCAGTCCTGGTTGAATGACTTCACCTATGGCATTGATTTGAAGCTGTGGCACTTCGGTTTTGCAGCCTTTGTGGGCTTGTTTGTAGCTCTATCAACGGTAAGTGTTCAGCTTTTAAAAGCGGCCAGTGCCAACCCTGTAGATTCACTCAGAAATGAATAAAATGGTATAGAGCTTGGGGCTAGGAGCAAAAAGGAAATCGAAACCGAATGAGTGTAAAATTTAGATTTCAGGACTTAATTATCTGGCAGAAAGCCATCGATATGAGTGACTTATTATTTGATATAGGAGATATGTTAGAGGAAAGAAAGTTGTATCGTTTTGCGGAACAACTTAGAGGGGCGGTATTGAGTATTTCAAATAACATTGCCGAAGGCTCGGGTTCTTCCTCAAATAAAGACTTTTCAAATTTTTTGAATCATTCCCAGCGATCTCTTTTTGAGGTAGTTTATATTTTAATAATCCTTGAAAGGAGAAAACTCATGAACGCGGAACGCTTAGAAAAACTATTATCTGAACTGGAAGTGTTAAGTAAACAGATTTCAAGCTTTAAGAAGTCGTTTGCGAACTTAGCCCTTTGCTCCATGCTCAAAAACTCTTTACCACATGCTTAAAAATTATTTCAAAGTTGCCGTTAGAAGCTTACTAAAAAACAGAGCTTTTTCATTGATCAACATTTTTGGTTTAGCCATCGGTTTGGCTGGATTTGGTCTTATTTATATGTATGTAGATCTGGAATTGAGCTATGATAAGTTTCATACAGATTCCCACTTATTATATCGAGTAACAACAGATCAGGTGGTAGAGAATGTAGTAGGTACCAGGGATGCCGAGTCTTTTGCACCGGAAGGAAAGGTTTTAATGGACGAGCTTCCTGAAATAACAGCATATACGACTACTCAAAAACTTTTTGGGAATTTTGACTTACGAATTGGCGAAAAACTATTCACTGAAAAGTCAGTTGTGGCGGCTGATACCAATTTCCTCCGACTTTTCAATTATCCGATCATCAATGGAGATATGAGAGAGCCTCTCAAAGATCCTAATACTATTATACTCACAACATCCATAGCGAAAAAGTACTTTGGAAACGAAGATCCTATTGGTAAAATTATTCATGTCTATAGTGGATTTAACCGACCATTTACCGTAGTGGCAACTATCGCCGATGTACCGGAGAATACGCATTATAAATTCGACATGTTAATCTCTTTCGAGTCCATCCGTGAACGCTGGGAGAGAGATGAGTGGGGTGGATTTAACTATTATACATACATCAAGGTCACTGAAGGCTCTGATATGAAGGCCCTCAAAACTAAGATGTGGGCTCTTTCAGAAAAATATCTAAGCGATCAGGCGACTCTTTATTTTACTCCACAGCCAGTGGAGGATATTCACTTGTACTCTAATATCACATTTGAACCGGAAGTTCATGGTAGTATGAAGACAGTCTACTTCCTTGGTGTAATAGCATTATTTATCATTGTAATAGCCTGGGTCAATTATATTAATCTGTCTACTGCCAAAGCGATGGATCGGGCGAGAGAAGTTGGTATGCGCAAAGTGGTAGGGGCTAAAAAAGTGCAGTTGATCAGTCAGTTTATGATGGAGTCGGTTCTTATCAATTTTCTAAGTGCCATTATTGCGATTACTATTATTCAGCTGACCTCCCCGGCTTTTAATGATTTAATCGGTAAGCAAGTGCTTCAAGGTGCCTGGCTCAATACACAATTATTAGTGGCCATGCTGGGATTAACTTTTGTGGGATCTATTTTATCTGGTGTTTATCCTGCAATGATCTTATCTTCTTTTAAACCGGTGGCCGTTTTAAAAGGAAAACTCCGTACCTCCTTAAAAGGCATTTTGCTCAGAAAAGGATTGGTGATTTTTCAATTCTGTACCTCGCTTGCCCTCATTGCGGGTACGATGATTGTTTATATCCAGATTGAATACATGAGAAATCGCGATCTGGGAATTGATACGGAACAGGTTCTTGTTGTCACTGAACCTTCATTTGGTTCCGCCGATTCCCTGGAGGAAAGAAAATTGATAACCTTTCAGAACAGGGTACGCCAAATTGCGTCAGTAGCACACGTGGGAAGTGCCTCATCTGTTCCGGGGAGCAACAGTTCAGATATCAGTTCTTTTAGTGGTGGCCTTCGCTTAGATGGAGAGGCCGAAAGTGACAGGGCAACCTTTTATGCCGTTTATACAGATGAAAAATACGCCGATGCTTTAGGTATTAAGTTGTTGGCTGGGAGGAATTTCATCAAAAGCATGGCACTTGACACCGCGTCTGCTATTATCAATGAAACTGTGATGGAAAGGCTTGGCTTTAATAGTCCAGAAGATGCGGTAAATCATTACGTTCAATTAGGATCAAGTGATGAAGCTCAGCGCTATACCATAATTGGGGTCTTCAGAAATTTCAATAGGCAAACACTCAAGAACTCCTATGAACCTACTCTATTTTTTTACAATGAAAGTCGTTCATCCGGTTATCAGACGGTAAAGTTCCAGGGAAATGATGTGAGACATGCGGTGACTGAAATTGAAAATGTTTGGTATAACTTGTTCCCAAATGCTCCATTTGAGTATATTTTTCTTGATGATAAATTTGATATTGCTTATCGTGAGGATCGTCGTTTCGGGTTAACTTTTAGCATTTTCGCTGTTTTGGCGATCATTATCGCTTGCTTAGGTTTGTTTGGATTATCGTCATTTATCGCAGTGCAAAAGACCAAGGAGATTGGGGTACGTAAGGTATTGGGAGCCAGTGTTTCTTCAATTCTATATCTTCTTAGTAAGGACTTTATCAAGCTTGTACTGTACGGATTGCTAATTGGAATTCCAGTAGTTTTTCTTGGTATGGATCAATGGCTTGATAATTATGCTTTCAGAATCGATTTTCCCTGGTGGGTTTTTCTGGCAGCAGGCATGATGCTTCTGTTGATTACGCTATTTACAGTAAGTTTCCAGACTCTAAAAGCTGCGCTGTCCAACCCATCGAAAGCCCTCCGCTACGAATGATTGGGTTTGAGTGTGGGTGTGCCTGCCGGCAAGGCATGGGTGTGGGTGTGGGGTTAATAACTGACTAATAAATGTTAAGAACAACGATTAAGGTAGCAATTAGACACTTGATGAAGGAGAAGGTGTTTACACTGATGAACCTTGTGGGCCTGGCGGTCGCACTCGCTGCATCATTGTTTATCGTACAATTTGTTATTACAGAATTTAGTTACGATGATGGCGTCCCTAAAGGAGATCGAAAATACCGATTGACATTGAAGGTGGATAATAAAGGCGATCAACAAACTTATGCGACCAATTTCTACCCGGTTGGCCCCGCAGCACTCCAAGCCATTCCCGGAATAGTAGACTATAATCGTTTCTATTATCTGGACAGACATGCCATTGTAACGGTAGATAATCAGAAGTTCAATGAAATGGATGTGCTCTTTGCGGACCTCAATTTTTTTGAATTTTTTGATTACCCCCTAAAAAACGATCTTGATCAGGCAGCTGTAACTAATGGCGCCTACCTGTCTCAGGACATGGCTTCGAAGTATTTTGCTGATCAGGATCCAGCGGGCCAATTGTTAAAGGTCAACACTGAAGATGGCGAACATTTATTCAAGGTGGCCGGTGTATTTGCTCATACAAATGGCTTAAGCCACCTGAATCCTCAAATTGTTTTACCCATATCAAGACTCACCACACTTCCACTTTATCAAAGATTTCAATGGATATGGAATTTCTTTGGAACTTATATTGAGCTGAATAGCAAGGCCGATAAACTCGTGGTTGAGCATAAAATTAATCAGCTACTTCAGGAGCAGATGACCGAAAAGCAAGCCGAGAGAGAATTTTATGTCGAGCTCCAACCGATAGCTGAATTGCACTTAAACCCTGATTTAAATTACGAGTATGCAAGAGTTGGAAGCGGGCTCATAACCACCTATCTCCTGTATGCAGTGGTATTTATTTTGATTCTTGCTTATGTCAATTATATAAACATAACCAATGCCCGGAATAGCTTACGAATTAAGGAAATTGGAGTAAAAAAAGTACTTGGCTCGGGTCGATATCAAATAGGAATGCAGCTTTTGGCGGAATCATTTCTTGTCAACCTGGGAGCTATTGTATTGTCTCTCACCATGATTCAGGGTTTGTTACCAATACTTAAGGTTGCTGGAATTGATTTAACATTTAACCTTTTTAGTGAATCATATTTTATGCCGGGATTAATTCTCTTACTATTTGTCGGTACCGTAATCACCGGTGTGCTTCCATCCTGGATTATGTCGGGGGTAAAAGCCAGTGACGCGATTAATAAAATGTCTAAAACCAGCAAATCGGGGGCGGGTCTCCGCAAAATTATGGTGCTTGGACAATTTGCCATCACTATGATCATGATCACATCCGTGATGATCATGAGGTCGCAACTCAACTTCATGATTGATAAAGACAAAGGAGTTGATTTGGAGCAAGTGGTGGTTGTTAATGGGCCCAGGGCATCTATGACGTCTATCACGGAAAACAATGTCCAGGGGTTAATTAACGAGTTCAACTCAATTCCTGGCGTGAAAAATACCTCGGTTTCAACCAGTGTTCCCGGTGTTTGGATGGGTAATTCCACATTGACAAGTAGCCTGGGATCATCAGATGAGATAGCTGCACAATCTTATCGTGTAAGTGCAAAATACTTTGAGTGCTACGGTATCAATTTAATAGCTGGCAGATTTCTAACAGATAACCCGGCAGATCAAGAATCGATGGTGTTAAATGAGTCTGGCCTGGTGAAATTAGGTTTTTCCTCTCAGGATGAAATTCTAAATCAGACCATCAGGGTGAGCGGTTCCGAAAAGAGGGTAGTGGGTATCGTCAGAGATTATCATCATTTCAATCTAAAGGAGCCAGTATATCCTACATCATTCCTTCCTTTTCGTGATAAGCCTGAGTACATCTCATTTAAACTTGAGTCAACTGAAAATCAAGAGGTTGTTCTATCCACCATAGAGCAGGTCTGGAATAAATTTTATCCTGAAGATCCTTTCGATTACTTCTACCAGGATAACTTGTTTCAGAGGGCACATGTATTTGAATCAAAAGTTGTGGAGACATTCTCAATGTTTACCGTTCTAGCCATTTTCATTGCCAGTTTAGGGCTTATTGGCCTGGCAACTTTCATTACCAATCTGAGGATTAAGGAAATTGGTATTCGAAAAGTGTTAGGAGCGACGGTAAACTCATTGCTCTACTTACTGGTGAAAGACTTCTTGTTTTTGATTGTTTTGGGCCTTTTATTAGGTATACCTGTGGTCTATTATGGTATGACCACATGGTTGGACAATTATGCTTATAGAATTGATTTCCCCTGGTGGGTGATTCCTGCTGCTGGTTTGTCATTGCTTATTATTACCCTGACAGTCGTATCAACTCAGACGGTTAAGACTGCTCTGACCAATCCAGTAGATGCGCTTAAATGCGAGTAAATCATAATAGCTAATCGGTTGTATGAATTAGCGAAAATTGAAAAAAGTCTCCCCCTTGAAGGACCTGCCAGCCACAGGCAGGGATTCATAGGTGGGTTATGGCTAGTTAATTGGGATCATGGCTATGGCATCCATTTCGACCAGGATGTCTTCTCGGAATAAGGCAGTGACTCCAACTAGTACATTAGGGGGCATAAATTCAAGGTGTCCAAACAGCTCTTTCCTTACCTTCCTAAAAGCAGCTAAGTCCTGATCCTTGTAATTTTTGATGTAAGTGGTGTGTTTGACTACATCTTTGAAATCAGCTCCACTTTTGGCCAATTGTTTGGTTAATCGTTGAAAAGCAACTCTTATTTGTTCTTCCAGAGTAGCACCCTCACCAACTTGTCCAGCGATATAAATGGTTTTGACACCATTACCGGTGACTACGACCGCATCGCTATAGCCATCATGTGGATCAATGTAGTCTCTTTTTAGATCCTGACTGCTGGCTATCATCGAGACGAAAAGGAAAATAGAAAGGAGTTTGTACTTCATAGTTTATAAGTTGCTATTAATCCAACACAAACGGCGTGGGACTGAAGGAGCCGAGGAATATCAACAAAGCCAACCAACCTAAAACCTGGCGTTCGAGACTAAGTGGTTTATCCTGCTCAACAGTAGGATGCTTTACGCCAAGGAATCTTCCAATCAAAAAAGCAAATAAGAGCCAACCTGTATAGCCTGTCCAGTGAGGGAAAAACATGGCAGCAAAATATTGGGCTGCAAATATGACGACGGCCAAGGTCAAACGGTTCTTTCTTTCCTTTAGCATTGAGGTGAAACAAATAAACAAGAAATAGATATAAAGAGGATACTTTAAAATAAATACTGGAACCGGTAGTATTTCTGAATCATTAAAATCAGTGCTTAAATCAAATACTCCTAAGCCTGCGTAAAAAATGAAAGCCGTAAATAGGCCTGAGGATATATAGGTGTGATACTTTTTGCCGACCAATCCATAAAGTATATGTCCACCGTCTAACTGCCCGATAGGGAGGAGGTTGAGAGCCGTAAAAAATAAAGCCAGATAACCAGCAAATATCCAGGGGTAATGCATGAGCTCGAAGTCATTGGGGAGCAATTCCGGATCAGCTACCTGTGTTTTAAAGAAATCAAAAATAAGATTGCTGCCGATTTTTATAGAGGGTAAGCTGGTAGAATAGTGGATGGTGTCTGGATAAAAATGCGCTATATCAGGCCTGATTTTCGAAAAATCCTCCCGAAGCAGAAAAGTGTCTTTACTGTAGATGTGGTCAGCGTAATCAGGGCCGAAGGTTTCATATTCCGGATGAATTTGATAGATATGTTCGGGTTGCGGGAGATTGCTGAAACCGTAGGTCAATACAAGTATGGCGACCATAAACCCAGCCAATGGTCCGGCAATTCCAACGTCAAAATATTCCAGTCTGCTTGAGATTTTTTGCTTAATTCTAATAAATGCTCCAAATGTGCCAATCGAAGGGGTCCCAAGGAATCCTAACCAAAAGGGCAGATACAATGGGAGGGATACATCAATTTTATAATATCTGGCAGTCAGATAATGACCGAATTCATGACAGGTGAGGATTAGTAAAAAGGGAATGGAAAACTCAAATCCCTGAAGAAAAGTATTCCAGGTCATATTTAATGGCTCACTGGCCACAATATAGGTTTGAGTTACCCACTCAGCACCAGCCAGGGTTGTTGTAATCAGCGTCAGAAATAGAAATCCAAAGAACTTGATAAGCTCTTTTTGTTTCTCTTTTTCCGTCTTTTGCTTGAGTTCTTCCTGTAGCTCCTCTACCTCTTGCTTAATTAAATCCATTCTTAAATATCTCGAAAAGCCGATCGGGGTGATCAATGTGTTGCGTTCTAATGCCTAATTTCTCCGCAGCTTCCAGGTTCATTTTATTGTCGTCCAAAAATAGGGTTTCTTCGGGATTAAGGTCGTTTTCTTTGAGAACAAATTGATAAATCTCTGCGTCAGGCTTTCGCATTTTTATCTCATGGGAAAAGTAGACTACATCAAAGAAATGGGAGAGGTCTTCTTTTCCTGTGTTGGCCCTTAGAAATTGGTTGAATTTTTTAACATGAATACCATTGGTATTGCTTAGTACGAAGAGTCGATATTTTTTGGACAATTGGGTAACTAAATCCATTCTTTTAGATGGAAGATCAATTAACATGGCGTTCCAGGCCTCATCAATATGTTCATCTGTCAGCTGATTGCTGGATAGCTTTCGAATGTTTTTCCTAAATTGTTGATCAGTACTCAAGCCCTTTTCATAGGCAAGGAAATCCTCCGATTCATAAAAACCAGTAAGTTCTTTTGGGCTAGATCCTATCAATCCGGCTAACTCTTTCAAAGTTGCAGAAACATCCAGGTCAATGATGACACCACCCAGATCGAAAATTATGCTCTTGGTATTCTTCATTCTTAAGGTCGCAAAAATAGCATTTGATCTTACCTAATCACTTTTAAAAATCAAGAGATAAATCTTTTGATTAAGTTTATCACTCACTTCATCTAAATCAATAATGTCGACGGTTGACCAAGTGGATCCTTATAAATTATCGCCTGCGGGAATTAAAGAACCGCCATCTACACTTTTTGGTCGCCTGCAACACCTCGGACCTGGCTTCATCCTCTCCGCTTCTATAGTTGGTTCCGGAGAATTGATTGCTACTACAACGCTTGGAGCGCAGGCAGGCTTTGTAACATTCTGGGTAATCTTAGTTAGTTGTTTTCTTAAAGTAGCAGTGCAGGTAGAAATCGCAAAGCACACCATTCTCACCGGTGAGACGTCAATGCAAATTCTCAATAAATTGCCTGGGAAAAAGTTTGGAGCTGCCAACTGGTCTGTATGGGCGGTATTCTTGATGATGACATTGAAATTTTTCCAGGTGGGGGGAATCGTCGGAGGCTCCGCCATTATTCTGAACATCGTTTTTCCACAGTTACCAATTGCGGTTTGGGCATTTATAATCGCGACTGTAGTGGCTCTGATGATATTCCAGGGTTATTATAAACTGATCGAGCGATTTTCACTGGTAATGATCTTGTTCTTTACCTTATTCACTTGTCTGTCAGTATTTTTTCTCCAATTCACCCCATTTGATTTTTCGATCAATGATTTGTTGTTTGGATTGAAGTTTCAATTACCCAAAGAATCAGTGATTTATGCTTTAGGCGCTTTTGGAATTACAGGTGTCGCTGGTGATGAAATAATCTTTTATAACTACTGGTGTATCGAAAAGGGATATGCCCGCTATACCGGACCTGGTGAGGACAGCGAGCAGTGGAGGTCCAGGGCACAGGGTTGGATTGACACCATGAAAGTTGATGCCATTGTGGCCATGATCATTTATACTTTCGTAACCGCTCTTTTCTACATTCTTGGTGCTGCAGTACTCCATGAGCAAGGTAAAATACCTGCTGGATACGAAATGATTGAAACCCTATCGGTTATTTATACAGAATCATTAGGACCAGGGGCCAAGAATATCTACTTAGTCGGTGCATTCTTTGTGCTGTTTTCAACACTCTTTGCAGCATTGGCCTCCTGGACTCGTTTGTTTACTGATATCTTAGGGCAGGTAGAATGGATAGACTTTAGTGATTTTGAACTAAGAAAGAAGTGGGTGGCTATTTTGGCGTGGTTCATCCCTTTCATATGGACCATCCTATTCCTCTTTATCCAATTGCCAG
This sequence comes from Cytophagales bacterium, assembly GCA_029262955.1. Classification (GTDB taxonomy): domain Bacteria; phylum Bacteroidota; class Bacteroidia; order Cytophagales; family Cyclobacteriaceae; genus JAJCYL01. Next base: position 13,541 of record JAJCYL010000412.1, read on the forward strand.
TG
>JAJCYL010000413.1 GCA_029262955.1 Cytophagales bacterium
AATACCAAAGTATACAATGTTTGCTATACATTCTGATGCACAGCTTTCATAATACTTTTTATAGATTTTAATACCTTTTCATTAGATGTAGCAATGTTCATTCTCATAAATAGAGCGCCCTCCCTTCCAAACCAATGTCCGGCATTCATACCAATTCTTGAATTTTCTGTAATATGACTGAACATTTCTTTAGTATCTCGATAAACGTTTCTAAAGTCTAACCAAACCTGATAGGTTCCTTCTGGCTTTATAAGCTTAATCTTCGATTTAGTGTTGCTTATTTCGTGTTCAATAGTATTTACATTTTTTTCAATAGTTCTTATTAAATCGCTTAACCAAACACCTCCATTCTCATAAGCAGCTTCCAAAGCAATTCTTGTCAAAACATTTGTTCTCCCTAGATTATATTTTTTGAAAGTACTTATTATTGAATTTCGTAAATCCTCATCCGGTATGATTGCCATAGAATCTGAAATTCCACACAGGTTAAAAGTTTTAGCTTCTGAGGTGCATATAACTATCTTTTCCCATTTGCCTGCATAATTCCATATTGAGGTGAACTGATTATCAAAAAGTATGATATCCTTATGAATTTCATCAGAAATGAGCAATATATTATTCTCCATACAAATGACAATAACTCTTTCTAATTCTGTTTTTGTCCAAACACGACCGACCGGGTTGTGAGGATTGCAAAGGATAAGAACTCTATTGCTATCTAACTTTGCTTTTTCTTCCAAATCCTGGAAGTCTATTTTATAGTGTCGGTCTACCAATTTTAATGGGTTCTTAACAATTTTTCTATTTGTACCCTGTATTACATCTTTAAATTCCATAAAAACAGGAGGCTGGATTATGACACCATCGTTTTCTGAAGTCATGTTTTCAATTACTACTGAAATGGTTGTGGTAATACTTGGACTATTAAAAACTTGATCTCTAATTAAATCAATTTCGTATTGCCCTTTGTACCATTTTGTTTGAGCTGCAAAAAATGATTCCGGTTTATATTCATAGCCAAATCCAGAATTGGATATCCTTTTTATTAAAGAATCTTGAATGGATCCGTCTATTTCAAATTCCATATCAGCAACCCACATAGGCAGAATGTCGCTATTCCCAAATAATGACAAAAGAGTTTCCGGTTTACTTTTTGTCAAGGGTAATTCTTCCAATTTTTTGTCTACATTCATTTTGATGGTTAGTTAGAGATTGGAAAAGCGGTTGAATATTTTACTTCATTTAGAACAAATGAACTCTTGATTTGGCCTACATTTGACAATGCTGCTAGTTTTCCAGAAGAGAACTCATGGTACGCGTCAAGATCTTTGACAATTACTTTTAAGAGAAAATCAAAGACACCACCCGTCAGATAGCATTCTACCACCTCGGGTATGTTGGATATAGCATTATTAAAATTCTCGATATGCTCAACTTTTTGCACATCGAGAGAAACCGAACAAAATACAATTATTGGTGATCCAACTTTTTTCTTATCGACTATTGCAACGTATCTATCTATTATGCCTTCATTTTCCAAACGATTTATTCTCTCATAGATAGGTGTTTTAGTAATATTTAAATTTCCGGCAATTTCCTTAACGTTCATTTTTCCATTCTGCTGGAGAAAGCGAAGGATTGCTCTATCTGTACTGTCCAATTGACTCATAGGAATTTTTCCTTATTTAATCCTTAGAAGATAAAATGATGTAATAATTTCCTAAATTATACATCTACTATAGGAAATATCACTGTAATATATAATTAATACCATAATTAGTGCCACGAAACGTAACTTTCCCATTAAAAGCATACAACAGAATGAAGAAAAGAGACTTCCATCCTGAAAGTTTAATGATGTCTTATGGATACAAACCCGAACTTTCGGAAGGGGCCTTAAAGTGCCCTATTTTTCAGACCTCAACCTTTGTTTTTAAATCAGCAGAAGAGGGTAAGTCATTTTTTGAGGTGGCATATATGCATCGTGAGAAAAGGCCTCAAGAGGAGGTAGGCCTTATTTATAGCAGGCTGAATAATCCGGATCTTGAAATACTAGAAGATCGCCTAACTCTTTGGGATAAGGCTGAAGATTGCGCCGTTTTTGAAAGTGGAATGTCAGCAATTTCTACCGTGCTACTTGAGTTTCTCAATCCTGGGGATCTGCTTTTGTATAGTTCACCGGTCTATGGTGGAACACACCATTTTATACATCACGTTTTAACAAAGTTCGGAATTAATATTTTGTGTTTTACAGCTGATCAAAGCAAAGACGAAATAATTGAACTCATTGAATGTTCCGGTCTCTCCAATAATCTTGCAATGATATATATAGAAACTCCGGCAAATCCGACAAACTCCCTGATAGATATCGAGAGCTCCAAATCCATTGCAGTAGAGCTTTCAAACGAGAATAAAGAAATACTAGTCGCGGTTGATAATACATTTATGGGCCCATTGTGGCAGCATCCACTTCAGCTAGGCGCTGATATAGTGCTTTATTCCGCCACAAAATATATTGGTGGTCATAGTGATGTGATCGCCGGTGCGTGCATGGGATCTAAGGAAATCATTGCCAGGATAAAAACACTGCGTACTTTTTTAGGTAACATGGCTGGACCATGGACTGGTTGGCTTCTGATGCGAAGCCTGGAGACATTAAAACCAAGAATGGAACTACAAGCAGCAAATGCTGCAAGAGTCGCCACGTATTTAATTCAGCACCTGCTGATTGAAAAAGTATATTACCTAGGTTTCATAACTGAAGAAAATCCGGCACAATACAACATCTATAAAAAGCAATACGAATCAGCGGGAGCGATGATTTCATTTGACATTATAGGTGGTGAAAAAGAAGCATTCACTTTCCTTAATAATCTGAAATTAATCAAATTGGCAGTTAGTTTGGGTAGTACAGAAAGTTTAGCAGAGCATCCTGCTAGTATGACGCATGTTGACATATCCCCGGATGAGCGCAAGGTTCATTCAATTTCTGAAAAGCTTATCCGGCTGTCGATAGGCGTCGAAAATGTGGATGATCTGATTTGGGACATTGAACAGGCTCTTGCTGAAGTAAAGATGGGTTAGCTAAAAACATTGTAGCGTGCGATGTCCATAAAAATTTCGTGTAGATTCTGTTATTTTGTGGAAAGTGGATTTACTTTTCACAAGTTTGTCATACAATTTGTAAAAGATTTTTTTTTGAGTTTGATATATGCACTTTTAGTATTGTTGTCGACCATTCTTTTTACTTTAATTCTGCGCTATTCTCCCACCGATAGGATTAATAGAGTCCGTTTCGACCATTAGCGTAACCATCCTCTTTGGAGCTCTTGGCTTATGCATCACTCCCCTGGAAATTGTCGTTCCTTGATTCGGATTTAGGGAAGTCTATCAAAATTGCTCCAACCAATGGTTCGATTTCTGCTTCTTAAATATTTGTAGAGAGTTGGTTTTGTTATTCCCAACTTTTTACATATTTCAGATGTTGAAAGGCTTCCTTCATTGCCTTTCCTTGAAGATCTCCTCGCATCCCTTCTGCTTCAATGCATCTAGTTGGAGGTCTAAATTCTGATCCTGAGTACTGACCCTGGAGTAACCGATTTTCATTTGCAGAAGTTAACCAAACTCAATGCAGTTTCATAAATTGAACTTTGATTTCGTTAACCAGTTTATTTTAACTCAAACTTTATCAATTATTTGATGAGTGGTCTATTTAACATGAGTTAAATCAAACGGCCGATAATTATCAGGAATCACTCATTCCGAAGTCCATCTACTGGATTAGCTAATGCTGGCTTCAACGTCTGAAAAATAACCGTCATAAGACCAATAGATAAAACTAATGATCCGGGGATGACATAATAGTACCACATTAAAGACATCTGATAGGCAAAGCCTGCCAACCATTCTGAAATGAGGTAATGCACAATCGGCAAGGCAACGATTATTCCGATTAGCATAAGTTTGATATAACTTTTAGAAAATAGCAACAGAATATTGGATACGGTAGCGCCAAGTACTTTTCGAATACTTATCTCTTTAGCCTTTTGTCCTATAGTAAAGGCAGACAGACCGACTAAACCCAATAGCGAAATAAAAATACAGATATAAGACAATACACTTACTAACTGATTTTGTACCTGATTGGCGTGATACTGCTTGTCAAACTCCTTGTCAAGAAAACGATATTCAAATGGAATGCCATAATCGACTTTTTCAAACACATCCCGGACATGATCTATTGTATTTTCAAGATTCTCGCTGTTTACTCGTATGTGTGTGGTGCCAACCTCATCTGCCCATGGTACAATTAGTAGTGGTTCTATCTCATTATGTAATGACAAGAAATTGAAATCTTTTACCATTCCTATTACACGTCCAGTCTCCTTACCGTTATAAAACCTTATTCTTTTGCCTATCACGCTTTCCTTCCACCCCATTTTTTTTGCAGTTGCTTCATTTATGATGTATGACCTGTCATAGTCGGCATTGGTTTCTGCTCTGAAATCACGCCCCTCCAAAAGCTGATAACCAATAGTTTCAAGATACTCAGGACCTCCGAAAATGGTGGCAAAATGTTGTTGAACCATTTTACCATCCTGCTCGGCCAGAAAAACTATGCCGTCAGCATATTCGCCGGGGACTCCCCAGGCCGTGGCTACGGACACAATTTCGGGGTGCTTCAACAATTCAATCTTGAAGACCTTATTTTTTTTGACCATTGATTCATCTTTAACGTCGATCAGTATGACATTATCGACGTCAAAACCAAGATCAGCATCCTTTAAGAAAGCGATTTGTTTAGACATCAAAACCGCTGTAAGGATTACTATGACGGAAATAGTAAATTGAAAAACAATCAGGATTTTCCTTAATATGTTATTTGATTTGGTGCCGCCAAATCTGTCGTTAATCGCTGCAACAACCGGTATTTTCGGAATAAAAAGAGCAGGGTAGATTCCTGAAATCAAGCCTACTAATGTTGCCAATAAACCGCAGCCAACGAGAAGATAAGGATTGCCGATGAAATCCAGGCTCAACTTTTTATCGATCCACTGATTAAAAGGTGAATGCTCGAAGACGATATAACAGGCCAATATTGACAAGAGCATTGCTATAAAAGAAAGTATAAGGGATTCTGATAAGATTGTACCCCATAAATTCGTTTTAGATTCCCCCAGAACTTTGCGAATGCCAATTTCCCTCGTTCGAATGATGGACCGGGCAGTAGACAAATTCATATAGTTTATGCAGGCCAGCAGAATCAATAAGCAACCCACAAGTGAAAAAGCATAAATGTATGTGGTATCACGACCGTCTAGTTCAGGTTCAAAATGAGTTTTGGTCAGAGGTTGAAAATAGGCTGTAGCAGTACCAGAGATTTTATCGGCAATAGGTTGAAAATACTTATCGAAAACTACCTTAAATGCTTCATCAATGCTGGTTGGGTCGAAGTTTTCTGATACCAACAGATAGGTAAAAGCATCAGCATTCCAGAAAGCCTCAGACTTCCTCATAGACGTTTCTGCTTGCTGAACCCAATCCCGCTTGCTGATCCCCGATAATAGAATGTCATATTTCAGGTGAGAGTTATCTGGCAAGTCACTAATCACTGCAGATACGATCCTGACACTTTCTTCCATGACATAACTGGATGTAACGTTCTTCCCAATGATCAAAGTTTTCCCAACTGCAGGTTGGTCACCAAAATATTTTTCTGCAACAGACTTTGTTAAAACGACTTTACCCTGACCAGAAAAACACGTTCCTGGATTTCCCTCATGGACCTTATGAGTGAAGAACGTGAGGAATGAACTATCCGTTTCGAAGATCTGGGTCTCATAGAATTGCTGTGCTTCATCGTTATCAGGGTTGATAGTAACCACGGTTTTAGTATATCCAATGAATCTCACATAATTCATTACCCCAGGGATTTCGTCTTTCAATATTGGAGCCAATTCTCGGGCACTCTCAGCGGAGTTCCAGTCGAACCCTTGACCTTTTAGGTGGTTCGTAAACCGGTAAATCCGATCCTTATTCAAGTGATGAGCGTCATAGCTCAGTTCATTTTGCAGGTAAAGTAGAAGAATGATTCCGACTGCGATGCCCAATGAAAGCCCTAGAATATTGAGAAACGAATAGACACCATCTTTAATTAAAATCCGAATAGCAAACCTAAAACGATATCTCAGCATAAAACCAGGTAGTTGAATGTCTAATCTAATTGATTTTCTAATTTAAGCATACGTCACCGATGCCCCATATATGAAAATCACAGAAAGTGTGATAACTGGGAATTTTTGCAAAATTTGATTTCTTCCACCTTTTTGGATTGAAGAAACGGGCCGTTTGTTTTTCGAACATCGAGTAATTACCGAAAGTCTTCGTTTGGAAGGGCAAGAGTTAAATCAAAGGGCCGTTCTGATTAACTCACTGAGATTTAAGTAAATTATTTTCCATAGCCATTCTATGTAAACTCAACCTCCTGCTTTAAGAAGTAATTATAGACAAATGTCAATCCCAACACAAATAGTCCGGCCGTGATACCTAATATTGCATTGATATAAGGAGGAGCTGTCAGTGAAACACGAATAAGTATAGTAGCCAGCGCAAAAGAAGAATACCTAAACAAATTATAGTATTTACTACTATAGCGTAGAGAAAATAGTAAGATCAATATATCGGAGAATATCAGTATTGTGTAAAACGTATTAAAAGATTTAACATAATGCCCAACCTCAATAGATTGAAGCAAATCGGAGCATCCTAGAAAAATGAATACCACTAAAAGTATCAGGGCTACTATTTTCTTGAAATGGATGAATTCAAGTTGTTCCTGGTCGTTCTTTGTGATCCTTTCATGACGTTGTTTTTGGTAATAGAGCCCAATAATCAGAAAGATCAATAAAGCCTCAAATGCATCACTCAACATATGAAAAAGTGGATCGTAAATAACATTCGACCAAGAAACAGTTTGCTTGAAATTTCCGAACTCTTTAAATGCATATCTCAATAGGATCACTGAAAGAATTTCAAATTGCTTTCCTACTGAATCTGCTACTGACCTTGGTAGAACGAAAATTAACCCAAGAATCTCTACTACCAAGAGCACTTGAAAGGACAGATCTATTGCAATTAGATAGTCCGGGGAAGGAAGCGATGGAAACCCCAGATATTGGGAACAAGCCACCATTAAAATACCAAGGCCGAATGTCCCAATCAAAAGCCAACTAACCACTTGGTCAGTTTGCTGATGAGACCACAACCTGTAAAAAAAATCATATAGTTTGATCATGAATACCGCTAACAAAGGTTCTTTTATTTTTTGGCATCTCTGACCAATCAGACAATCTTGGAGCAATCATTTAATGCCTACGTATAGGCGTTTGAATTAAATCACCGCAGTATTTCTCCAAACCTGGCAACCAATCCAATATTGAAACTCCTTCCAGGTTCCATAAAAACATTTTGATTACCAGGAGCTCCTCTCGAAACATGGTTTCTGTAAAGCTTATCACCAACATTTGTAACACTGAATATCAGCTTTGAATGCGGCATATTATCAATCAGATTATGCAGGTTAACCCCGGTTTTGATGTTAAATATGGTATACCCGGGAGATTCTATCTCATTAGGTGCCGGATCATTTTGCTCGAGTACTATTAACATTTCCGGCTGCACATAGAATTTGTTATTGTTATCTCTATAATGCACCCCCGCCCACATTTGAGTCGCTGGAATAAATTGTAGCGGATTATCGGTAACATCATTCGTACCATTAATCACAGCACCACTCCAAAATATACTGGATAGCTTACTTATTTTAGCTCTTGCATCCCATTCGAAGCCTGTCAGCGTTGCTTCTCCAATGTTTTGAAATTGTACGGATGGCGAATCATTAAAGACGATGTCGGTTTGCACAAATAGATTGGTTAAATAGTTTTGGAAGAAGTTGGCTTCAATACTAAAACCATCTGACTCATACCTGCTTCCGAGCTCATAAAATATACCTCTTTCAGGATCGAGGTCCGGATTAGGCACTAAGAATCCCGCACCAACAG
>JAJCYL010000414.1 GCA_029262955.1 Cytophagales bacterium
AATGTACCCACTCCTAGATATACAAGTTATCCGACTGTACCCCTGTGGGATGTATTAAATTTCACAGAAAAGAAATGGATCCGAAGTCTACAAAAAGGAACCGTCGATTATGGCCGTGACAAAGGGATAGGGCTTTACATACACTTACCTTTTTGCGAGAGCATGTGCACATTTTGCGGATGCAACAAGCGTATTACTAAGAATCATTCAGTCGAAAGGCCATACATTGAAGCATTAATCAAAGAGTGGAAATTATACCTGGAACGGCTTCCTTTTAGGCCTACTATAACAGAGTTACACCTTGGTGGAGGAACTCCTACTTTTTTTGCGCCAGACAATCTCAATTATCTGATTAATGAAATACTAGCACTGGCAGATGTCCCTGACAACCCAAAGTTTAGCTTTGAGGGTCACCCTAATAACACTCAGCTAGCTCACCTCAGTACATTGCATGCCCTGGGATTTAGGAGAGTGAGTTTTGGTATTCAGGATTTTGACCCAATTGTTCAAAAAGCGATAAACCGACATCAAAGTTATGCCCAGGTTAAAGCGGTAACTGAACATTCCAGGTTGATTGGATATAAATCAATCAACTATGATGTAATCTATGGTTTACCATTTCAACAATTGAGCAGTGTAAAGGATACTATGGAAAAAGTGTCTTTTTTAAGACCTGATAGAATTGCCCACTACAGCTACGCTCATGTGCCTTGGTTAAAGGGCATAGGACAACGAAAATTTTCAGAATCAGATTTACCCTCCAATAGTGAAAAGTATGCACTGTATCAAACTGGTAGGAATATGTTGATGGATGTAGGCTATAAAGAAGTAGCAATGGACCATTTTAGCCTTCCGGGGGATGACTTAATGAATGCCCACCTATCAGGTCAGTTGAATAGAAGTTTCATGGGATATACGGATGAGGCCACAATCGTTAACATCGGCTTGGGAGTTTCGGCTATTGGGGATTCACGATATGGAATGGCCCAAAATACAAAAGATCTAAACCTCTATTACCAGTATTTGAAAGATGACTTTTTGCCGATTGAAAAAGGTCATATTCTTTCTAAAGAAGATCAATTGATAAAGAATACGATTCATGAGCTGATGTGTAAGCATGAAACCAGGTTGACGGAGGGCTATCCAAACCGGAATGAGATCCTTGATCGGTTGATGGAACCTTTCGCTGATGACTTGATTCGCTTTAATGGTAGCAAAATTGCTGTTACTAAAAAGGGTAAACCATTTCTCAGGACAATTTGCATGGCATTCGATTTAAGACTATGGAGGAATCAACCATCCGGTAAGGTTTTTTCGATGGCAGTATAAAGATCAAATTATTTTGCCAGAAGCTTGATTTTTTGGTGCCGTTACTTATAAATTGATTCTTTGTTAATTCCATTTTTTTACTACATCTTTCCTATTCAACCATTGGACTTGTTTTTGCATTACTTTCTTTATGAGATACTGGCTTGTAATTGCTTTTACCGTTCTAATTTCTTCGAGTATCAGGAGTCAGGAGCTCATACTGCAAAGTGAGCCTGTAAAGTCAAAATTAATCAATAGCTTCTATCATATCTATAACTCAGATACGGTCGAATTTCCGAAGGCAGCCGCCATTTTAAAAAAATATATTCCTGATCACCCTGCTAATAATTTGTTATCAGCTTTGAGTATATACTGGTCAAAATATCCACTCAACTTAGTGGGAAGTGAGATTGATCGAATGACAGAATTGTTGAGTGTGACCATAGCTGAATGTCATAAGAGGTTAGATATAAATGAGGATGATTTTGAAATTAAATACCTGGATATGGTAGCGCATGCAATGCAGGCCATGACCTACTCCAGGAATCATCAATTTTTCAGGGCAGCCGCCGAATCTAAAAAAGCCTATAACTATTTCCGCGATGGATTTGAGTTAATGCATAAATACAATGAATTCTATTTTTCCTCAGGCTTGTATAGTTACTACAGGGAGAAGTACCCTGAAGTTTACCCTATCTACAAATCCATAATCTGGGTATTTAAGAGTGGAGATAAAGCGGAAGGACTTAGATTGATGAAACTTGCTGTTCAGGAGACTACATTTGCCAGAGCTGAAGCGACCCACTATACTGCGCATGTGCTGTTTAGATATGAGATGAAGGCGGAGGAATCATTGAAATATGCCGAAATGCTGGCCAAAGAGTATCCTAAAAATTTGTTTTTCAAATCAAATTACATTGAGAATTTGCTGTTTCTCAGACGATATAGAGAGGCTGAAATGATGTTGGATGGCTTCCCTGAATCAAACCACGCTTATTATCGCATGGCCAAGAGTGTCTTCAAGGCTATAATTAGTGAAAATAGATTCGAATATGAGTTAGCTGAAACGCTTTACAACCAATCACTGGAGTTTTCAAAACTTGGAATCAACGAAGAAATTGACAACCTGAAAAACCTCGCATATTGCGGATTAGCAAGACTATCATTGCAACTGAATGATCATGAGCATGCCAAGAGCTATTACAAGCTGGCGCTGGAAGATGTTAAATTTGAGATCTATAAACAAGAGCCACAAGAGTACTTGAAATTGCATAAATAGGTCAGCATTAAACGCTATTTCGGCCAAAATTTTGGCTAAGCAACCATGTCTTTATAGGCAATGTATTTTACCTGATGATTCTGTCGAAATTCAGGTCGATTCTATTCCCTATTTTGGCTATGCCAGGTTTGTTATATAGCCAAACAATACCATCAACAACTCCAATTGAGGGTGAAGCAGAAGTTTGTGAGGATGAGACAACGACATATTCTGTAAATTCAGACTTCACTATTATTATAACTGAAGTTAAATTTGATGGCACTTCGGGGCAAGATCAAGTAGAGCTGAAAAATGTCGGTACTACTGATGTAGACGTCACGGGATATCGGTTTTGTACTCGGTTTGCTTACCCGACTATTAGTTCTGTTATGGTTGTTTCGGGAGATTTAGACCTTTCTCCTGGAGAAATTGTGGTTATTGGCGGCTTAAATCTAAATGATGCAAGTGCAGATGTGGGGATATATTTGCCAGGGGTCAGTAGCGGCGATTTTGCGCAGGCTTCTAAAATGGTTCATTTTGTCCAGTATGGAGGAGCAAATATTGGACGTGAATCCGTTGCAGTTACCAAAGGAATTTGGGTCGACGATGCTTTTGTAGATGTTAGTGGATTGAGTTCCGGTGAAACCATACAATATGACAATGCCGGGAATAATACTTCCGATTGGAGTATCAATACCTCTAGTCTGGGAGCAGATAATTCTCCTATTACTTCTTATGAATGGTCTGTTCCGTCTGGAGCGACAATTTTGGCTAATAATGGCAATAACATTTCGATTAACTGGTCCGGAGCATCTTCCGGAGACATCTCAGTA
>JAJCYL010000415.1 GCA_029262955.1 Cytophagales bacterium
TGGTGTATTTACCTATGTGCTACTACAGGCGTTAAACGGTGAAGCCGATGGTGCGCCAAAGGATGGAAAGGTCACCATTTATGAACTGAAATCGTACCTTGATGATCAAGTCCCTGAGCAAAGTCAACGGCATAAAGGCCAGGCTCAATACCCCTACACTTTTTCAAGGGGTAATGACTTTCCGGTGGTGTTTAAGGAGAACTAGGTTTCAGACTAACTCATCCCCTTCTTCACTCTTTGATTTAATATTCAATATCAAGGAATAAAAAACTATTAAATTGACCTATTAATTGGACAATTTGAAACGCAATGCCTTACCATAACATCATGAAGTAAACCCAATGGAAAAAAAATATCGTAATCTCGGATTCATTTTCTTTCTGTTCATTCCACTTACATTTTTCGGATTCTACAAAACCTATTTTGTCTTAGCTCCAGAATATGCTGGCACGGTTAACATTTTCACCCATATTCATGCTTTTACTGCGTCACTCTGGATCGCATTGCTCATTGCACAGCCTTTGTTCATACGATATAAGAATTATAGTCTTCATCGCACTTTTGGGAAAGTTTCCTATTTCCTTTTTCCGGCATTAATTCTGTCATTCATACCACAAATGATTGCAGAGTATGGAAAAGGAAGCTTCCCATTAAATGCCAGCTTAGATGTTGTACTGCTGATCCTCTTCTATGTACTAGCTATACGCAACAAGAATGATGTGGCTGTCCATATGCGTTATATGATTGCCATTTCATTGATTTTCATAGGCCCCACCCTAGGAAGGATTATTTACATCACACTTGATTGGACTTATTTCGGCTTCAAGATTCCGTATCTGCTGGTCAATACAATACTTATTGTTTTGATTTTTTGGGATAAGGCTGACGGCAGAAATTATAAGCCCTACCTAACAGCTTTGGGTAGTTTTATGGTTTATCTGGGGGCTCTTTATATATTCAAATAATATGTGTCACAATCAATTCTCTCTAAAATCCTCTTAATTAAATCAGTTATACTAAACATTCTAAACACATGATAACACTGCATAAGAAATCTGGCAAACTGATATATCAATATCTCCTTCCAACGGTAGTTATCGTTTCCTTGTCGGCCTCATGTACACCTTCCGTTTCAACAGATGAACGACCAAATATTGTCTACATAATGGTTGACGATTTGGGCTATGCCGACTTAAGCAGCTATGGTAGGGAAGACTATCAAACACCGGTGATTGATGCTTTAATTAATGAGGGAATGAAGTTTACACAGGCGTACTCTGCCGCACCAATTTGTTCACCCACAAGAGTAGGTTTGATGACAGGGAGATATCCCGCCAGATATGAGATTGGTCTCCGAGAACCTTTATCCATCAAAGACACTCTTGCGCTACCTATTGAGATTGAAACACTTTCATCCATGATTAAAAGTAGTGGTTATGAGACCGCAATTTTCGGAAAATGGCATCTAGGAATTACTGCTGAATCTACTCCCATAAAACATGGGTTTAACGAATTCTTTGGCATATCATCCGGTGGTGCTGATTACATCAAACATGTATATTATGGGGATGAGCCTGTATTATACGAGAATGAGGAATTAGTTGAAAAGCAAGGTTATCTAACAGATTTAATTACAGATTATACTATAGAATTTATTAAAAGAGAGCATGAAAAACCCTTTTTCATCAATCTGGAATACACTGCTCCACACTGGCCCTGGCAAGTTCCGGGTGATAAACCTTATCCTTATACTGAAAACTGGGAGGATTATGTTGCTGGTGGCTCCGACGCCAAATATGCAGGTATGGTACAAAATCTAGATGCGAACATTGCCCGAATAATGCAATCACTTAAAGAGTCAAACTTGGACGAATCTACAGTTGTCATATTCACCAGTGATAATGGTGGTGAAAAGTTTTCTAACATGGGACCGTTTCAAGGGCAGAAAGGTTCTTTGTATGAGGGAGGCATTCGGGTACCGGCTGCAGTACGATGGCCAGGAAAAATAAAGGCAGGCACTGAAACAGATCAAGTTGTAATTACCATGGATTGGACTGTAACTATGCTGGAAATTGCCAAAGCCCAAATTCCAAATGATTTAAATTTTGATGGAATTAGTATGGTTGATCATTTAATGGGGAACAAACCTAAAATCGATCGACAGATTCTTTGGAGGTTTGGTAAACAAGGAGCTGAAAACTTACAAAATGCATATCGCGATGGTGACTGGAAATACCTCAAAATGAGTAATAGGGAATTCCTTTTTGATCTCAAAAATGATTTAGGAGAAACTATAGATGTAAAAGACAATCATCCTGAGATATTCAGACAATTAGCAAACCGTTTTAAGGCTATTGACAGTCAAATGTTGGATAGGCTAATCACGAGTGATTGATTCCAAACTACCCCGGACTATTAAGCGACCTCCATAAGTAGATAGTCAGGTAACTGCCCCATCCCGGAAATTGAGCGAAAAATTGATCAATGGTTTTTCGATCTTTCCGATCACTGATTACGCCATGATTTTCAAGTGCCTTAAACAGTCCTGAATCTCCATGAGGAATACTATCCACCTGTCCATAAGTTTTCATCAAAACATAATTGGCAGTCCACTCTCCCACTCCTCTCAATTTGAGCAATTCCTTTAAACGTTCTGA
>JAJCYL010000416.1 GCA_029262955.1 Cytophagales bacterium
CATGAGACATATTGGTCATCCACTGTTCAATGATGCTCAGTATGGAGGAAATAGAGTCCTCAAAGGAACGGTATTCACCAAATACAAGCAGTACGTAGAGAATTGCTTCAAATTAATGCCACGCCAGGCACTTCATGCCAAGTCACTGGGATTTATTCATCCAGAAACCGCAAAGAAAGTGCAATTTGATTCGGAACTTCCAGAGGATTTTACCGCCGTAATTGAGAAGTGGGAACACTATGTGAATTATGTAGAATAACCGCGTAGTGTTCTAAAGACGGCACATTCGACACCTTATTCATCTGAAAGACTGAAGGGAATTTTTCCATCCTCAAAAATCAGCAACAGCCTTAGAAAAACACAAAGTTTCTACAGTTTTCATATTAACTCTGTTACTGAACAGTTTCCATACTAAGCTCGGGACATGAAAACACAGCACATTTTAAAAACTGTTGCAGCGATAATCCTCATTTCTGTCCTCATTTCTGCCTCCATCTTATTTACTAGTGGATATCTAATTGGGATTAATTCCAAGACCAATCTTGAAGACAACAAGCATTATGGATTTGGGTTCACCTTATCATCTAATGTATCCCATAAGGTTGTCGAGGATCTAATAAAACGCTGGCGCTGTAATACACTAAGGAGTGAATCAAATACAAGAAAAATTCAGATTTCAGAAATATCTTGGTATAGTATCAAAATATCTACCCAGTGACCACATTTAGCTCTTTCATCGAATTTTGGCATCAGATTGTTTTAGTTGCCTTTTTTAGTTTTCTCATATTATCAATATTGATTTTGCTTTTTTATTCAATTCGACTCGCGACTAAAAAGTCCCTGGTGGAGAAGTATGAATTCGCTGCCGCGAATGAAGTCAAAGCCATCTGGTATGTGGCATTATCATTAACCATTGCTATTACTGCCCTACTAATGAGTATTTTTATTCGACCTTCTATAACTGTTGATCAATTTGAATTGGTGATGGAGAGCTTTCTCTTTGTCGGTATTGGCGTTATGATAGGTTATACGCTATACTCTTTTGTAACCATTTACTATCCTAATATTTTGGAAAATAGGTTGGCAAATATCAGATTCAAGCCCAGGATTTCCCCCGATACAGGGAAACCAATGAGACTGTTCAATGAAGATGAAGAAGATGTTCACTTAACCGAGGAAATGATTGCGCACGAGTTAGAGTATATCTATGATTATGATGTGTGGCTAGACGAAGAAACCGGATATAAACTTATTGAAAGATATGACGGTCATTTACGGGCCCTCATTTGTAGCAAATGCCGATTTAGAACTTTGAAAGATTATAAGGAGGAAATAGCTGTAATGCCAACGTTAAAAGAATCCGGACATATGAAAAAACACTTTAGATGTTCATATTGCGGACACGAAGAAGAAAAGGATCTGCGTATCGCTCCACTTTCCGACAATTATGTGGCCGAAACAACGACCTAGCAATTGGCATGAACATACTTATTATCGAAGATGAAAAGGACATCGCACAGTCTGTTTCAAGGTACCTTGAGAAAGAAGGATATCATTGTGAATGGGTGAACAACTTTGACCAAGCCTGGGAAAAGATAAATCTATATTCTTATGATTGCATGATAGTCGACATAATGTTGCCTGATGGAAGTGGCCTGGATATAGTTGAGAAGTTGAAATTGCTGCGTTCAAAATCAGGGATTATTATTGTCTCAGCCAAAAATTCTCTTGAGGATAAAGTAAAAGGATTGGAAATTGGCGCCGATGACTATTTGACCAAACCTTTTGATCTTTCAGAGTTAAACGCAAGAGTCAAGGCAGTGATCAGGAGGAAGAGTTTCGATGGCCAAAGCCAAATTATTTTTAATGAAATTGTGGTGCTGACTGAGGAAAGAAAGGTTAGTGTGAAGGGAAAGACCATTTCACTAACTAAAAAGGAGTTTGACTTGCTGCTATTTTTTATATCTAACGAGAACCGGGTTCTGACTAAGGAGTCAATTGCGGAACATCTATGGGGAGATCATATGGATATTGCCGATTCTTTTGATTTTATTTACGCACATTTGAAAAATCTAAGGAAAAAAATACTTGAACAAGGAGGAGGTGATTATATTCAAACCATCTATGGTGTAGGATATAAAATGCACAAACCTTGAAACTGCTCTCGCTCACCAACAGATATTACATTTCATCAATCCTTGTAATTTTTATTGTTGGGAGTATCGTATCCTTCCAAATCCTGAAATCAACAATTAATAGGGAGTTTAATGAGAAACTATTTGCCGAAAGAGATCAGTTTATTTATGAATGGCATACATATGACGGTCTTCGGGAAGTACTTTACCTAAATATCGGAGATCAGATAGAAGTTCAGTCTGTTGACCACCGCCCAGAAATCGAGGAGACTTTAAAGGATACGGTAATGTTCGGTGCCTATGAAAAAAAGGACTTGAGTTTCAGGAAGTTGCGATTCGCAGATGAACTGAATGGGCAATATTACATTATCACCATTACCAAGTCATTGCTGCCAAATGAAGACCTTATACAAGGGATAGGCGAAATTATGTTGTTTCTCATAACAGCGCTGATAATTACGCTGGTGCTTATAAACCGATGGATCGCGGGCATGGTTTTGGAGCCTTTTTATTACACACTTGCGGCCATCAAAGAATTTAATATAACAAAGCCAGGCCCAATCGATCTGATGGACACCAATGTGGATGAATTTAAGGAATTGAATTCGGTACTTGATAAGATGATCGTCAAAAATCAAAAGGACTATCTCAATCTAAAGGAATTTACTGAAAATGCTTCTCACGAAATCCAAACACCCTTAACTATTATTAAATCCAAGGCTGAATTGTTGTTACAGGAAAGTAGCCTGGATGAAGAGGCTTTGAATGATGTAATGCACATTTATGAGGCCGCTGGTCGATTGTCAAAATTGAAACACGGGTTGTCACTACTGACTAAAATTGAAAACAATCAATTCGAAGACTCTGAGCCTATCAATCTTAAAAGGTTTTTGGAAAAAGAGGTAAATAATCTTGAGGAGCTCATCAATTTGAAGGAATTGACTTTAGAAAAGTCTTATAAAGCTGAGCCAATATTGGTTCTTAACTATGACCTGGCCTATATATTGGTTACAAACCTGCTCAATAATGCAATCAAGCATAATACTGAGCGAGGAAGAATAGCAGTCACGCTGAATGAGAGTGAACTCATAATTGAAAATACGGGTCGACCAATAAAAGGTGACCCTGCCTTATTATTTGAAAGATTTAAGAAAAACAGCCATACGAAAGATTCTTCAGGATTGGGCTTGGCTTTAGTCAAAAAGATTTGCGATCTCTATGGTATAAAAATTATATACTCGGTCAACTCTAATCTTCATCGAATGGCTTTGAGTTTTTAATTCTGATCCTGGGGAGCTCGGATTAATGCCCATTTGCACCATATCCTTCAAGGGGAATGACCCCTATCATGAATATGATCATTCCAGACGAACGTTTTAAACTACGATATTTAAATCCATTGACTTACACTGCATCAATGTGATTCTCCAGTTCCTTTAATCGGAGCCTAAGTTTTTCCAGTTTGTGACGAATCTGAGTAACATCCTTCTGAAATTTATTCTCCAGGTTATTTAGCAAGGCTTCAGTTTCAGAATGAATTTGCTGGAGAGTTGATTTTGGTTGCCCTTGAGCCCTGTCAATCCCATTAATCATCTTAGTGGTTGCATGAATGATTGATACCTGTGCGCTATCCAATTCGTTCTTATCAAGATATTGAGCCGTAGATACCAGGTAGTCATGGGCTGTCATTAACTGAGCTTTATATAGAGCGGAAACCAATTGAACTTCAGTGATCTCTTCACTGCCTTCTTCCAGTTTCTCTACCAATTCTTCCAAAAAGAAAGAAGTTGAATCTATACGTTGTTTAGTCACACCTGCTGTATTTTTAAGCTCTTTTTTTAGTTCCCGGATACCTTCGGACAATTTTTGAGCAGCAACATTTTTTTTACCTTCAATAAAGAGGTCTTCCGCCTCGCCGAAAAGCAGATCAGAATTATTAGAGATTTGTTCAATAAATGTCTCCGTTTTGTTATTCGATATTTCCTGCTTTCCAGATTTATTTGTACAAGCCACGAAGAGAACAAGTGCGATAAGGATTAGTCGATTTTTCATGATTGTGATGTATTAAATTATGTGACAAAACTATCCCTTGAATCTGTAGGAAATCTATTTATTGTGACCTCTGGAGATTAATTATACTTTATTAGTCTCGTCCGAGAAAAGATTTTTAATATGAAGAATAATTACTCAAATCTACCCCTAAATCC
>JAJCYL010000417.1 GCA_029262955.1 Cytophagales bacterium
TACCATCAAAAAGTCGACCTACACTAGAGGTTTCTAAAGTCTTATTGTCATTCAGAATCTTTGTATACACATTCCATTCCTCACATGTGAACTTAGCTTGTAGAATGGGGAGAGCTTTATCCAAGCTACCACATAAGGAAAGCGCAGCTAACCTGGGCTCTTTTGCCATTTTATCATGGGCGATATGCTTGAAATAGGGCAAGTGATTAACTCTTTCAAAACCGTGTTCATGGTAGGTAAAAAATTCACCACCCCATATGTTTTGATCGCTACCGAATCCGGTACCATCCCAAATTACACCAAGTACTTTGTCTTTTGTATTTGATAAAGAATGCTCTTCAAGCAGTGCTGAAAAGTGAGCAATGTGATGCTGGACTTTTACGACAGGAAGGTCATACTGTGAAGCTATTTCTCGTCCCCTTAATGAGCTGGAGTATCCTTGATGAAGGTCTACTATGATCTTGTCAGGAACCAAACCCAAAAGATTCGTAAGATGTGAGAGTGTTTGATTATAGTTTTGCTCGGTATCGTAGTTCTCTAAGTCCCCTAGGTACTGGCTGGTATAAACAGTTCGATTATGTAGAATACTGAAAGTGCTTTTTAATTGTGCACCCATCGCAAGTGCTGATTTCAATGTATAATTATTACTTAGATTAAAATAAGAAGGGGCCATACCTCTTGACCGTCTTAAGATGATCCGCTTCTTGAAATAGGTTGAATAGAGGACAACACTATCATCTTGAGGCACCACTATCTCTCGATTATATGTCAATACTAAATCCGCAATATCGAATATGTCGTTTAGCGCCTTTTGATCTTGAAATATAATGGGAGAATTACTGATATTACCACTGGTAGCGACTATTGGCTCACCAAATTCTGATAGTAATAATTGAAATAATGGCGCATAAGGTATCATAACGCCTACACGAGAAAGACCGTCACAAATCCCCTTTGTAAGGGTTTTGCCTAAAGGTTTTTCCAATAGAACAATTGGAGCAATAGGGCCTGAAAATTCCTCCTCTTCTTTTTCGCACAAAGTAAAATCTGCCATGACTTTTGAGAGAGGATACATCAAAGCTAATGGCTTATCAGGTCTTTTTTTGCGACTTCTGAGAGTCTCTATTGCCTGTTGGTTGGCCGCAGAACAAGTGATTAAATAGCCACCAACACCTTTGATGGCGATAATTTTTCCTTCGTTCCAATCGTTTGCTACATGCTTTATAATCGATTGATTATCATGATTTAGTACTTCATTTTTTGTTACATGCAGCGTAAGCTTTATGCCACACGAATTACATGAAGTTGTCTGCGCATAAAACCTCCTATCCAATGGATCATCATATTCGTTTTGACAGCTATGGCACATCTTGAACCTTGACATTTCAGTATGCCCTCTGTCAAATGGAACAGCAAGGGCTATAGAATATCTAGGGCCACAGTCACTACAGGTAATGAATGGATATTGATATCTTCTATTATTGGAATTAGAAAGTTCGTTTTTGCATTGCTCGCAAGTAGCAAAATCAGGCGTTAGGTGTATGCTAGTGTTCCCTCCATCCGTGTCATGTATAATCTTGAAATACTGAAACTCGAGATAGGGTTTTTGTGTTATTTCTGCGGAATATAACACAGCATGGCTTGGAGGATTTGATATAACTTCCTGATAGAATTGATCAGCTGTAGCCTTATTACATGTAATTGTTATTCTCACACCATCCACATCGTTCTTGACCCAGCCATTGACTTCCATCTCAGTGGCTAATTTGTACACGAATGGTCTAAACCCAACACCTTGAACTATTCCCGTGATATGGATGTGCCACGTATTCACATTATTATTCTGGATCATACAAAACCTGTAATTACATCATGCATCTGGAACAAATATAAAATCTAAATCAGCGTTCCTATTGATTTGTCAAACTGCAAGACTTTGTGAAAAGAGTACTTTCAGTAATCCCTCGTTTTGTGAGACTATCGTATTGTCCTGATTTCCCATCCATTTCCTATCTTTTCAACAAATGAGAAGGATTTCCCAGCATTTTCTCATCTGAGATAGGAAAATGATGAGAATGCACATGGTTTTGTCCGTGAAATCCAAGCCAGTCAAAAAATCAGCCCATACGTGCAACAGGGATAATCCCAGCAACTGCAGAAGTAATCGCCGTAATTCTTTTGTATTTCCAAAATTGGTGAGAGTAGCAGGAATAGCTTTAATGATTATATTTCTCATCGCCATTGGGTTTACCTTTATTGCATGTATTACAATGGATAATCTTCATCTGATTGTCTATTTGGTCTGTGCATATTTCATAGTGGTCCATGAACAGGGAAGCAAGGAAGTCGGTTAAAAGAGTTTTAGTCCATTGAAGAGGTTAACAAAACGACCCTAATTCATGAATCATTTCTTCCGACTTTTAAATAGATTGGAGTAGTTCTTTACTTGAGCTTTTTAAATAAAGGCAACAAAGAAAGAGATTATATATTGGGGCTTAAAACTATCAATAAAACGGTGGTTTTCGTTTACTAGCAATCTTATTTGTTCATGATAGCTTCCTTACCAAATTTTTACTCACTAAAACTTATTTGAGCTAAAAACTACTTATGTTCTCGTAGGTACCAAGTGTCAGCTCAACACAAATCATCAGCTTGTTGTACTTACGGCGTATTAGGAAAGATAAAGGCCTTTTTTGTTTAACCATTGTTTAACCCTTTAATAGAAAAAGGCAGCTACTTTTACGTAACTGCCTGATTTTCAGAGTAGCGGGGACAGGACTTGAACCTGTGACCTTCG
>JAJCYL010000418.1 GCA_029262955.1 Cytophagales bacterium
CATATTTGAAGACAGTCGGGGTAAGTTTTGGGTTGGGACCGAGAGAAATGGTCTCAACCTGTATGACAGGAAAACTAAAAAAGCGACTAGATTCATCCACGATCCCGAGAACCCAAATAGTATTTCCAACAATTCTGTCACTACTATTTTTGAGGATAGGGCTGGGAGAGTTTGGGCTGGAAACAGAATGGGAGGGCTCAATCGGTTTGATTCAGTTGGCAGTCACTTCATAAGGTATCAGGCCGATGATAACAGTGACAGGTCGATCAGTAACAATGATATTAGATACTCTTTTAAGAGTTCAGACGGCAGCATATGGGTTGGAACTTCCTATGGCGTTAACCTCATGTACATGAATGCGACCGGGGAAGTGAGATTCCGAAAATTCGTGCATGACGATAACAATCCAAATTCTATAGTCCATAATATCGTACCGACTATCGCTGAAGATGATTTTGGAAACATATGGTTAGGCACAGAAAATGGAGGTTTATCAATCTACAATGTCCAATCGGATTCATTCAGAAATATTACATACGACCCCGCAAATCCAAATGGAATTCAAGGAAATTCTATTTGGCATTTATACAAAGACGTTGACGGAACGATGTGGATGGGCACATTAGATGGAGGTTTAAGCAAATCTGAAAAAACTCCAAGGAAATTTATTAAGGTCCAAGCGAATGCTGCCTCAAATAATACCTTGAGTCATAATAATGTAACTTGTTTTGTTGAGGATAGAAATAAAGGTATATGGATTGGTACAGATGGCGGTGGATTGAATTACTATGATGTTTCAACTGGGAAATACACACATTTTAAGCATAGCTCAGAGGATCCTTCTAGTATCGGCAGTGATGCTGTAATTTCCTTATATGAGGACAATGATGGACGTATTTGGGTTGGCACCTGGGAAGGGGGCCTCAATTTATTTAATCCACAGACCAAAAATTTTAAGAGATATCAAAACGATCCTTTAAACCCAAATAGCATATCCAGGAACAGTATTTTCAATATGATGGAAGATAGTCAGGGTCGATTTTGGGTTGGGGTCTATTGGGGGGCCTTAGAATTGTTTAATCCTGAAGAAGGGACATTCAGACATTTTTATTTGGATGAGTTGGGCAACGAGAATCATTTGGAAAATGCCATTGAGAAAATAATTGAAGATGAGGAAGGTAATTTGTGGATCGCCAGATGGGGTGAAGGTTTAGTGAAATTCAAATGGGATGGATTAAACACGACTTCATTGGAATATTTCAAACATCAAAGTGCAGCTGATAAATCAATTTCCAGCAACGTGGTAATATCTGCCCTTCAAGATAGCAAGGGTGAGCTTTGGTTTGGGACCAGCGCAGGGCTAAATAAATATAACAAACGGACTAACGATTTCACACTTTATACTAAAGAGGATGGCCTTCCTAATGATGATATACAATGTATCATCGAAGATCGATTCAGGAATCTATGGATCGCAACCAATAAGGGAATATCAAAATTTAACCCTGTTACTGAAATATTTAAGAATTATGATGTTACTGATGGATTACAGTCAAATCAGTTCATCAGGGGTTCAGGAATGAAGGACCAGGAGGGTAAATTGTACTTTGGAGGAATCAATGGATTTAATGTCTTTAAACCTGATCTGGTTATAGAAAATCAAAGGTTACCAATCGTTCATGTCACCGGTTTTAGCGTTCATGATGAACGGATAAAGTCAGCTAAAAGCGGATCTCCATTACGAAAAGCAGTTATAGAATCAAATGAAATAAGGTTGGATCATGATGAAAATGTGTTCCAATTTGAGTTTGTCGCTTTGAATTATACAGAGGCGGCCAAGAATGAGTATGCATATTTTCTTGAAGGGTATGACAAAGATTGGAGGTTTGTAGGGAGTCAAAGGCATGCAAGCTACACTAGAGTTCCACCTGGAGAATATACTTTTAAAGTTAAAGCGTCAAATAATGATGATTTATGGAATGAGGCAGGAGTCGAAATTGCTGTTCTGATATCACCGCCTTGGTGGCAATCCTGGTGGGCCTATGTTGTTTATACATTACTATCTGTTGCAGCCTTATATGTCGGTAGAACCACGATTGTCAATCGAGAGCGCTTGAAGAGTAATTTGAAATTGGAGCATTTGGAATTGGTAAAAATGCAGGAAATGGACCAATTGAAATCTCGATTTTTCACAAATATATCCCACGAATTCAGAACGCCACTCAGCTTAATTCTTGGCCCACTAAAATCCATCTATTATGGTACCTATGAAGGTGATCATAATAAGCAATTTTCAATAATGATTAGGAATGGACAGAGGTTGTTGCAATTAATCAACCAGTTGTTAGACCTGTCCAAGTTAGAGTCCGGGAATATGAGCCTGCGAGTGATGCGGCTTAATTTGATTGAATTCCTGAAGCCAATTTTGGCCTCTTTCTCCTCACATGCCCAGAAGCAACACCTTCAGTATAAGATTTCTTATACAGACGATGACATTGCCGCCTATATTGATAAGGATATGCTCGAGAAGATAGTCTTAAACCTCCTATCGAATGCTTTCAAATTTACTCCGGAGTATGGTACGATATCGATTGACGTGGAAAAAATTGAACCTAATAATAAGTACAAAGAGGGAGGGGCAAAAATTAAAATAAGTGATACCGGGATTGGCATTCCTGAGGATAAGATGGAGTTGGTCTTCAATAGGTTTTATCAAGTGGATGGTAGTCATGATGATAAAAGAAAAGGGACAGGTATTGGTTTGTCCTTAACGAAAGAACTGGTAGAACTCCATGGAGGTGAAATTTTGGTTGAAAGCATCGAAGGTAAGGGTAGTGTTTTCACCGTATACTTACCTTCAGCTGGCGAACATTTAAATAATGCGGAAATCATTGATGGTGAAATTGAGAAGGAGCTGACTGAGGGGACATTAGAACCAATGAACGCACTTATTGCGGTTGACTATAGTCCAGAGCAGTCATTAGAAGCGCACTCAAAAATTGAAAATCTACAAACTATATTGGTAGTTGATGACAATGAAGATATTAGAAGTTATCTGACTAATCAATTGGAAGTTAACTACAAAATTCTTGAAGCTGATAATGGCAATGCCGGTTTAACGACCGCAATAAATGAACTGCCGGATTTGGTGATTGCTGATGTATTGATGCCAGGAATGAATGGGCTGGAGTTGTGTGAAAAGATAAAGATGGATGAACGGACCTGTCACATTCCAGTCATATTGCTGACAGCAAAGGCAGATTCGGAAAACAAAATTGAGGGTTTCGAGGCAGGAGCAGATTACTACGTTACAAAACCTTTCAATTCAAATATTCTTGAGCTTAGAGTTAAGAATATCTTGAAAGCAAGACAAACTGTTCGGGACCACTATAACAGTAATAATTCAATTGACCTGGAACCAACAAATATTAAGCTCACTTCTCCCGATGAAACATTTTTAAAGAAAGCACTTGAATCGGTGGAAGAAAATATTGCTAATTCGGAGTTTTCGGTTGAAGATTTTGGCAGGGAACTTGGTATGAGTCGAATGCAATTGTATCGTAAAATGAAGGCATTAACGGGCCAGTCGGCCAACGAATTCATTCGGACAATTCGACTCAAAAGAGCCGCTCAGTTAATAATACAAGAGCACTTAACCATTGCTGAGGTAACATACGAAGTAGGATTTAATGATCTGCAATACTTCCGTGATTGTTTTAAAAAGCAGTTCGGTGTAAATCCATCCAAGTACCCCTTAAAGTCGGAATAGAGCAACAAAACACTGAATCTTGATTCAGATACCTAAGTTATTTGGGATGATCAAGACATTTTT
>JAJCYL010000419.1 GCA_029262955.1 Cytophagales bacterium
CTATCTCATACACAGTACATACTCCAATCTGAACTTTGCAAATTGGCAAATTCCCGATCTGGATTTTTCTCATATCAAACTATTTGCAGAAGAGATCAAATCCTCAGACTTCTCTGTGGAGGAAGGCAAACAGGTTCTTAAAGCCAGAGAAAATTCTACATCCAAGGTTAGGGTAAGGTTTACCATGAGTCAAAACCCAAAAGATATTCCTGGTCTTGCCTATTTCAAAATCATTTTGATGGCCGTAAATGGCGGCTCAGGTGAGGAAATACAAATACTTCGAAGAGTAAAAAACTCTGCATCCAACCGACCATACCGGGATGTTACTGTTGATCTTAATCCAAACGTGATGGAAGAAGGTTCTTACTTCTTCAAGGTTTGGGCAGAAGATGAACATGGCAATATTCTCAACAACAATGATGACTTCAAAGAGCCAAGGATTCAATCTGCATGGGAAGAAGCAAAAGCCAAGGATAGCAGCATCTTAAAAAGCACATTTGACTATAAGCTAGCCTGTGATACAGACGACTTTGATTATGTAGTTGAAGAGAACCCTGAGCGTGAAGAGAACCAACGGAAAGATAAATTGAACAATGTCCTACAGGCATTCTTCAAGTTCCGTATTGAGAAATTGAAATCAGGCATGGAGCCCGAAATTCCGGTTGCTTCCAAAACATCCAATATATGGATTACTGATCCTGCTAAACACACCTCAACATTTCATATCAATTATTCCGATAGGCATAATTACCAGGTGAATCTATCTTCAAAGCTGAGGATCATTGAAGATACGCTGTTAAAAAATGCAGATCATTTCGGATTTGTAAAGACATCCCTGAGAAGTAACTCATCAGCTATAGGTTTTGAAAAAATAAGCTTTTCTATAAGTGAGGTATCCTCTATTGTACCAAAAGAGATTCTCTCCCTTCGGGCAAGAATCTTCAAAAAGATTCAACATTCCAATGATGCTGAAAATGGGGTGCTTGAAACAGCGGATATTTTCAACTTCACTGATTCCATTCGCTCTTACATTGAAAAGATCAGCGTTTGGACAGCTCACCTTCAGAAGCAAATATTAGAGGAAGAGAGTGATGAAGATGAAAAGTCCAATATTCAGGATTTGCTGGTAGAGGTTCAGATGCTGGACTTGGTAAAAGTTAAAACTAAACTCCCTGATGGGAAACCAGCTGATGCATTCTTACTATCTCCTTTACATCCACTGCGTTTAGCTTGGTGGGTTCAGTTGGTGGACGTATTTACCGATTGGGAAAAAAGTACACATGACTATGCTGGCTATAAAGACGAATGGTTCAAAGGACTATCCAATCTCTTTGAAGGTCATTTGACACCTGAAAACAATCCATTAGTATTGGTGGAGCCTGGCACATTTAAGGCATTCCATTATTCAGGTGAACTTGCTTACGGTTGGGGGCTTTATCTAAATGTTCTTACTGAGGAATCTAAAAACGGAATGACTTCTGTCTCCAGACAGATGAAGCATTATTTACGACAACTCTTCAATATCACTAAAGAAAACTATGTTGAAACAGAGGTAAGCCAAAATCTGGTTGTCAGACATATCAAAAACTATCTGGTTCAGCATCCTTATACAGATAAGCTAATCATAAACCTTTTCAATGCTGGTGATGCAGGTGTATTTGCAGATTCATTGGTTGAGTTGGAGAAAGAAATCAGCTTTCAAAACATCAAATATGAGGTCAGAATATTCAAAGGTGATGATAAGATTATTGAGCACGGTGAAGCACTTAGAACCTTAATTAACCCTGAATCAAACATTTCGGAAGAAGCTGAAGCATTTTCACAACCTTCTGCGAATAGGCTATTTCCCAAAATGAGGTTCTCTATCAACAGCATCTCAAATTATCTCAAATCGCCAGCACAGTTTTCAGCTCATTTAAGCTTCCTGATTAGCCCTTTTCCAATTACAGTTGAACTGATTAAACCTTACAGGCAGGATAGAAACTTCTACTTAAATGGATTATTAGTTTCTCCTACGATTGCTGTCAATGACTCAGGCAATGAAATCAAATGGAATAGGTATTTAGAAGGCAATCAAATACAACCTGATTACTCAGGATCTGGCACGATTGGAGTGAACTTATTTGATCACCTTCAAACTTTTATTGCAGGGGCACTAGCTTCAAAGTTCACTGAGTCAATACCTTCCACTCAATTACGCCTTAATGATAAGGATAAGGTTCTACTCACCCATTTACATGATTATTCAGATTGGGTTATCACATTCGACAAGAACCTTGGCCCTCAAGTGTTTGATCAACCATCCAAAGATGGTAAGATACCATTCCTACTTGATTATGTGCCTGGCGAAGAAGTTACTGGTATTTCATCTTACCTGACCACAAGACCTACGTCCGAAATACTTGGGCTATTAGGCCCACACTTTGAAGAGTTTAATATTGATATTCATAATCCAAAAGATGAAAAGAAAGTAAAGATTCTACTCGAAGATTTAAGAGCTGTTTCAAGCTCTCTGGTTCTTCAGCTTAATTCTTCAAAGAATAAAGCCTTTGAAGTAATTGGATCAGCCTTCACAAAAAGAGTTTTGGAGAAAAAAGGGCTGCTCGAAGAATCTTTCCTTATTCCAATTGACCTTCATCATAACCTCTTTGAAAATCTTCCTACTGAAAGCAAGAGCCGGGCAGACAACCTTCTTGCCTCAATTAACCCTGATAATAGAGAAATTCACTTCACAATCATTGAGATCAAATGCAGAAAAAGCATTGGAGCTGCTGAAACTGATGATTTGAAATCTAAAATGCGCGAACAGATTGAAAACACTATTCTGGCTTTACGCCTACACTTTGATCCAGAGTATCATTTGTCATTTGACCGCTTAGATCGAGAGATTAAAAACAAAGAATTAAAGTCCTTATTGAGCTTTTACATCGAAAGAGCTTACCGATACGAATATCTGAGTGAAAATGCCTATGCAAGCTATAACGCATTTATACAGACCCTAAACACTGGTTTCAAGCTGTCATTCAAGCAACTAGGACTCATTTTCAATTTCTCCGCAGAAAAGAAACATCACAAGGAATCAATTGATCATGACCTTACCTTTTTCACTTTCGGTGGCAACTTAATCGAGCAGATTCTAGATCCTGATTCGGATTTAAACACAAAAAGACTTGAAGATCAGGAGCTGGATAGTGAGTTAGGTGAAGCGGTTGGAATTAACACCAAGCTTAGGCCATTCATACAAAAGCTTAAGTCCAAGGAACCGAAAGAACAAAAGGATGAAACATCGAAAAAATCACAGGATGATAAGCCAAATGATGATGAAGGTGGAATCGAAGAAGCAATTGATGATTCTCCTGATAACACCCCAGACAATCCTGCTACTTCAATAGATCATCCAGCTGATTCAGAAGTTTCTGAGTCTGTTTCTGAGGAAGATCAATCCAATGTTACACCTCCGGATTATGATATTCTAATTGGTAAAAATTCGGAAAGCGACCAGTACGGTATTTTGGGTGAAAGTATCCATGGTAAAAAGATCGCCATGGATTTAAGCGAAACCAACACAATAAGTCTTTTTGGAGTCCAGGGAGGAGGTAAAAGTTATACCATAGGCACAATATCAGAAATGGTATTGAAGCAATTCAATAAGATAAACAAACTTCCCTCTCCACTGGCAGGTGTAATTTTTCATTACAGTGAGAGCATGGATTACGAACCGGAGTTTACATCCATGAAACAGCCAAATGATAAAGAAGCCGAACTCCGTAAGTTAAAAGAAAGATATGGTGCAAACCCGGACAAAATTGAAGATGTCATTATTCTTACTCCAAAGGATAAAATTGATGAAAGACGTTCAGAATATCCATCCATTGAGGTAAATCCGATAGCATTCAATTCCAAAGAATTGAACGTTCAGGATTGGATGTTCTTACTTGGAGCTATAGGAAATGATTCAACCTACATGAAGCAATTGAAAGCTATTATGAAGGAATTACGCAGAGACTTGTCACTTGATGGCATCACTCAAAGCGTAGAAGAATCCGAATTACTATCTAACACGCAAAAAGCGTTGGCAAGACAGAAGTTGAGATTTGCCCGTGAATACATTGATGACAAATTCACTCTGCGTGACACCTTAAAGCCCGGTAGGTTAATAATTGTAGATCTGCGTGATGAGTTCATTGTAAAAGATGAAGCCCTAGGGCTGTTTGTAATCATGTTGAACATCTTCTCTGCGGTAAAAAAGGTTGACGGTGCTCACTTTAACAAGTTCATCGTATTTGATGAGGCTCATAAATACATGGACAATAAGGACTTGACAGGAAATATCGTAAGAGCTATTCGAGAAATGCGTCACAAGGGAGTGAGCATAATGATTGCCAGTCAAGACCCTCCAAGCTTGCCAAATGAAATTATTGAGTTGAGTTCCATTGTACTGCTTCATAAGTTCAACAGTCCTCAATGGTTAAAGCATATTCAAAAGTCTGTTACTCAATTATCTTCTCTTTCACCGGCAGATATGAGTTCACTTACACCTGGTGAAGGTTTTCTATGGGCTACTAAGGCAACAGACAAAGGGATTTCATCAAAACCGCAGAAGATTTCCACTCGTCCAAGAGTAACCAAACATGGTGGAGCCACCATACAAGCAACAGGCAAAAAATGAAAGCAATAGCAGTATCACATAAAGGTAAACGAGACATTAATCAAGATTTAATCCTTGAGTATACTTCTATTGATGGGTCATACCTTTTCGCTGTGATAGATGGAATGGGAGGCTATGAAAGTGGGGAAATTGCTGCTAAAATGATAGGCGAGAATATTGAGACCTATCTGTCAACAGTCGAAACTATCGATGCTTTTCACATTCAAAAAGCAATCAATAAATCAAATCTGGCAATTCGCCAGCAAAAAACCGTACTGTCAGATAGTATGGGAGCCACTCTCGGTGGTGTCATCATAAAAGGAACTAACGCAACATATTTCTGGGTTGGTGATGTCAAAATACTTCATTTCAGAAATAAGGAATTACTTTTTGAATCTATGCCACACAGCTTAGTTAGTCATTTGGTTGAAAACGGATCGATAACAGAAATATCCCGGCTAAAAAAGTATAAACATGTTGTTACCCGCTCCATTTCTGGAAACCTGAAAACATCTAGTGCAGAGATTGTTATTGGCGATTATATACAGTGCGAGGACATTTTGTTGGTGTGTTCAGATGGAGTTCATGATCAATTAAACTCTCTGCAAATCGAGAATATCATACGAAAATGCACCACTAAAATTCAACTATCGATCAAATTAGAATCAATTCTCAAAGTTCGAGCTAATGATAATTATTCTGTAATTATTGTTTGAATTGAAATTCAAATTTATTGTGTCGTTACGCCGGACAATCAAACTTAGTCTTATATAGAATATCAAAACCTATTCTATATAATAGGAAAGGGCTTTATTGTTTTAGGTATGTTTTAGGTAAAAAAGAAAGGCCGTTGATAAACGGCCTTTCTGAGTAGCGGGGACAGGACTTGAACCTGTGACCTTCGGGTTATGAGACTTGATAACCTATAATTTGTTGACTAATAGTTGACAAATAAAAAGGGAGCTACGAATTTCGATCGTAACTCCCTGATAATCAAGTCGGGGTAGTAGGATTCGAACCTACGACCCCCTGCTCCCAAAGCAGGTGCGCTAACCGGGCTGCGCTACACCCCGTACAAAAGTGTGAGTTTGAGTGTGGGGTGTGGCTGTGACCACACCTTCATCCAAACGGGCTGCAAATATAGGGCAATGAATTACTCTTACAATGAGATTTTAAAAAGATTAAGCTGCCTGCGTAATTCTTTCTGTTTTCAATTGTGTGGTCTTCACCAATTGAATCACTCCGAGCTTATTCAACACCCAGATAGCCAAATAAGTTGGATCTAACTCGTGCCAACGAACTCCGCCAAAATTTGCTCTTGAACCATGTTTGTGATGGTTATTGTGATAACTCTCTCCCATCATCAAAAAATCAAAGGGCAGAAAATTTCTTGAGGTGTCTGAAACTTCGAAGTTCCGGTAACCATATTTGTGTGCAAACCAATTGATAATGGCTCCATGAATAGGTGACAACAGAAATTGAATGGGTAACAACAACCACAACCACCACACAGTGGCGAAATTGATGTAAACTAGCGTGTAAGCCGCTCCCCAAAAAATTCTCGATGGCCATGACCTTGCGATTTTATCGAAGGCCTCCCAACGAGGTACGCCTTTAGTAAAGCGTGATTCCACTTCCATTTTTCCATTGGCGATGGCTGAATAAATTGTTTTTGTCTTCCACATCATTTTAAACAAGGTCTCATCATACCTGGGTGAATGTGGATCTTCGGGAGTATCTGCAAATGCATGATGCATCCTGTGCATAACTCCATAACCGTAAGGACTGAGATAATTAGATCCTTGAAAAATCCAGGTTAATACAAAAAAGACTTTTTCAGTAAATCTATTCATGGTAAAAGCCTTGTGAGAGGCATATCTGTGCATGAAGAATGTTTGAAAAAACAAAGACAGGTACCAATGCGCAATAAAAAAGAGAAAGATGACTTCCATGTCAAATAAATAGTTTAAGGTAAAACGCCCCATCAATTACGGGCACTATTTAACAGACAATGGATATCTGTCTTTGTGACAAAAAAAGTTACGAATTATTTTACTGAATGAAATTTGTCCTTTATGTCATTGGATAAATCACCAATAAGATCAGTAATATTACCGAAATCGCAGGCCTTCTTGAAACTGTCAAGCATCTTAAAATGACTTGGAATATCTATCTTGAATTTGGCGGACTCTGAACTCAACTTATCCTTAGCGCGTGAAAAGAGTTGGCGGCAATTATCCTTCTTCCGGTCCACCAGGACCTGAAGTTCATCGTATTCAAAATTGAATACCTCACGGAGGATGTATACCGCTTTTTCTACGGGTTCTAGCTTACGGTGAACGATTGCAAAGGCAGCGGCCACCTCATTCTCTACATCAAATTGAAAAATCTCTTTCTCTTTATATTTCTCAATGAAATCAGATGGGTTCAAATTTTCGAGCAACTCATCTCTCTTTCTTTTAATAGAGTTGAGGTGGTTCAGACAATTATTGGTAACAGATTTAATTAGATAGGCCTTATTATTTGAGACTTTTGTTGTATCAATTGTGAGCCACTTTAAGAAAGTATCCTGTACAATATCTTCAGCGTCTTCAACGCGACCGACCATACGCAATGCGATTGATTGCAGTATGGGCTGATAAAGTGTTATGGAATTGTCTTGCTGCACCAGGTGCAAAGATAACTATTTAGTATGTTCTTACCACCCTATCCCATAATCGTCTCCATGATTACTTGAACCACCCCAAAAGGTGCCGTTTTTCCAATCAAAGAAAATGGCGTTGATTGGCCCTGATGTTCTTTCACTGAATTCCAGCTTATAGCC
This sequence comes from Cytophagales bacterium, assembly GCA_029262955.1. Lineage (GTDB taxonomy): Bacteria > Bacteroidota > Bacteroidia > Cytophagales > Cyclobacteriaceae > JAJCYL01. The sequence goes on from JAJCYL010000419.1 coordinate 7,473, forward strand.
CATTTCTTTCAATTGCTTTCTGGTATATGGAGGTGTGGACTCATTGAGAAGCATTCTGCCCGGTTGACTTTCATGTTCACCAAATGACCCTCTCATCTGAAAACTGTTCATGTTGGCGGCTTCAGCAGCTTCCTGGACATTCATATCAAATTCCACCATGTTCAAAAAGAATTGAAGTAAGTTCTGGTCCTGACCATCACCACCCTGAACAGCGAATGATAGAAATGGCTTTCCGTCCTTAAGTGCCATACTTGGCGTTAGAGTCGCTCGGGGCCTTTTACCGGGTTCAATTACATTAAAAGGGTTTTCACTCTCCTCCAACACAAAACTTTGTGCCCTTTGACTCATTCCGATCCCTGTCTTGCCAGCAACAACAGCGGGGATCCATCCACCACTGGGTGTTATTGAAACTACCCAACCTTCTTTATCAGCAGTCTGAATTGAAGTGGTACCACTATAGAATTCAGTAGGTAAGAATTCCTCGCTACCTGGATTGTAATTATATCCCATTGGTTTGCTCGCTGCGGGTTTATCATTCCAGCGTTCACGGTAATGATTGTAAGGGTTTTTCTCACCTTGGAATGGGTATGGATCACCCGGCTTGATATCTAAAACATTCTTATTCCAATTGATCTGTTCCAGCCTTTGTTTTGCATAATCTTTAGATAGCAAACCTTCTATTGGTTCTTTTGGTCCATTGTAGGGATCTCCATAGTAGAAGTCCCTATCCGCAAAACTCATGTTCATTACCTGAAACATCGAATGCAAATAATTAGTAGAGTTATAACCCATTGATTTAACATCGAGCTGCTCCATCATGTTCAAGGCCTGTAGCATGACTGGACCTTGAACCCAGGTAGTCAGTTTATAGACATCAATACCTTTGTAATTGGTTGTAACCGGCTCTTCCGTGTAAACCTTCCAATCCGCCAGATCTTTCATAGTTATCAACCCGCCTTGTTCCTGGCAGCCTCTTACAAATTCCTCAGCTATGTCTCCCGTATAAAACCTTTTATAAGCCGCATAAATCGCCTCTTTTCTTGACTTACCCTTTTTTAAAGCATTAGTCTCAGACTCAATCATTTTGCTCAACATATTGTGCAAATCTTGTTGAACAAAAACCTCCCCCTGGTATGGAGTTTCTTTTTCCTCACCCTGGTGTGTCAGATATATTTCCTTCGAATATGGCCATTCTTTAATCCGTTCAACATTGGCATCCATTCTTCGGATTGCATCTGCTTCAATTGGATATCCTTTTGCCATTTCTAGTGCTGGGCTAAGTACTTGCTTTAAACTCATGGTCCCGTATTCGGCTAACATAGTCATCAGGCCACCGGGGGTTCCGGGAGTGACAGCAGATAATGGACCAAATTGCGGAGGGTACTGATAGCCTTTACTCTTAAAAAAATCAGGCGTTGCTCCAGTAGGCGCTACACCTAAAGCATTGATACCAATTACTTTTTTAGTGTTCGGATTGTAGATCAAAGCCTGGGTCTCTCCTCCCCAGCTCAAAACATCCCACATGGTGGCAGTTGCA
>JAJCYL010000420.1 GCA_029262955.1 Cytophagales bacterium
CTTAAAAATCAAATCAGCCGAGGCTGATAACGTGATCCCAATAGTAAAAAGTCAGTTGGAATCCACTACGATTGAGGATGATTTGGTATTCTTCATAAACACCACAAAACATTTATCAATTCGGCACTTGACTTCTTCCAAGTACTACCTCACAAAATATTCCGAGTACAAATTGATACCTGGGAAGTATAATGGCTGCAAGGATGTTTCAATTTCAAATTAATTAACATGTCGGATAGATCATTTGATGCAATAGTGATTGGAGCCGGAATGAGCGGTAGCTGGTCAGCGAAAGAACTTTGTGACAAAGGCCAGAAAACATTACTCCTCGAACGAGGCAGAGATGTCAAGCATGTCGCTGACTATCCCACTGCCAATATGAACCCCTGGGAATTTGAGCATAGAGGTGAAATGTCATTGGAAGTTCAAAAGGAAAATCCTTCCATTGCAAGGTGCTACGCATTTCGTGAGGATAATCAACATTTTTTCGTCAAAGACAAGGATCACCCTTACGTTCAGGAAAAGCCTTTTGACTGGATAAGAGGCTACCAGGTTGGAGGTCGGTCAATAATGTGGGCTCGACAAACCCAACGCTGGAGCAATTTTGATTTTGAAGGACCCAAAAGAGATGGTTTTGCCGTTGATTGGCCAATTCGATATGATGACATTGCTGAGTGGTATGACCATGTTGAAAAATTTGTCGGAATAGCAGGTAACAAAGACGGTATTGATACGCTCCCCGATGGTGAATTTCTACCATCCTGGGATATGAGCTGTGTAGAAAAACACTTCCAGGAAGTTGTCAAATCTAAATATGAAGATAGACATGTCATCTTTGGTCGATGTGCCCATCTGAGCGAACCGCAACCAATTCACTATCAGCAAGGTCGATCTATGTGTTTAAACAGGACTGAGTGTGAGAGAGGCTGCCCTTTTGGGGGTTACTTTAATGCGAATTCATCGACCATTCCATGGGCACAAAAAACTGGAAATCTCACTTTGAGACCGCACTCTGTTGTCCATTCTATAATATATGACGAGAAAAAAGGAAACGCCACAGGTGTCAGAGTAATTGATGCCAATACAAAGGAGGTAATTGAATATACTGCGAAGGCCATCTTCCTAAATGCCGGCTCACTCAACACCAATTTGATCCTGTTAAATTCTAAATCTGAGCGTTTCCCAAATGGCCTGGGTAACGACAATGGCTTACTGGGCAAATACGTAGCCTTTCATAACTACAGGGCTACAGTGTCTGGGGTCCATGAGGGGCATTCCGACAAAACAACTGAGGGCAGATTGCCAACTAGTCCCTACATTCCACGATTTAGGAATGTCTATAAGCAGGAAACAGACTTCCTACGTGGTTATGCCGCTGGATTCAGTGCAAGACGAAGAATTGAAACACCCGAGGCTGAGGGCTTAGGTGGGCAATTAAAAGATAGCCTCTTAAAGAAGAAGCTTGGACCATGGCGAGTTGGCTCCCACATGATGGGTGAAACTATTCCCAAGGAATCTAATTATGTAAACCTGGATGAAAACAAAGTCGATGAATGGGGTATCCCGCTACTAAATATTTCGGTCGATTATGATGAGAATGACGACAAAATGGTTCAAGATTATTTTGAACAAATGACGGAAATGTTTGAGCAGGCAGGATTTAAGGACATTAAAACAAGAGATATTCGGAAAGCTCCTGGTCTTGACATCCATGAAATGGGTGGTGTTCGTATGGGACATGACCCCAAAACCTCCCTTCTAAATAAGTGGAATCAAATGCACCTTTGCGAAAATGTTTTCGTGACTGATGGTGCTTGCATGACATCAACTTCCACACAAAATCCTTCTTTAACTTACATGGCAATTGCAGCTCGAGCTGCCAATTTTGCTGTTGATGAGATAAAGAGTGGGAGAATGTAAATTCAAGAAAAAGCTCCATGAGTAGGCACCGGGCCAGACATATGACCCAAAAAACGAAATTCGAATCAAATGGATACTTTAAGCCTATGAAAATCATCACTACCTATTTATTACCTGTTTTAATTCTTTCAATCCTCTCAAGTTGTGCACCAAATCAAGTACTTGAGGACAACCAGGGAGAGAAGCAATTTATTATTGGGGATATGCTACCCGACGCCCCTGAGCTTGCCAAAAGAGGTGAATACGGAGTGGGCGTACAAACTATTTCATTGCTCAATAAGGACCAGCTAGACATACTCAATCGCAAGGAAGGCGTGACTCCAAGATATGACAGGCCGCTTAAAATTGAAGTCTGGTATCCGGCTATCATTCCGGATGACCAAAAAGAAATTGAAATTTACAATTCAGTACTAGGTAACAATGGAGATAGCCTTCGGCCCATAGTCCCTTTTCAATTCAATGGGAGGTGCTTGCGTAATGCGAAAGAAAGTCGCTCTGATGATGGGTATCCCCTGGTCATTCTTTCACACGGATACACCGGCACAAGGCTTCTATTTACTTATTTAGCAGAAAACTTGGCCTCCAAAGGGTATGTAGTAGCTTCAATTGATCACACTGAATCTACTTTTGAAGATGCTGCAGCTTTCAGTAGTACTTTGTTAAATCGTTCTCTCGACCAGCTATTTGTTCTGAACGAAATTGCGAGACTTGGAAATTCCGGGAGCGGAAGTTTCCTGTCAGGTCTGGTTGATGCTTCAAATACAGGCATAGTTGGTTACTCTATGGGTGGATATGGGGTTCTCAATACTGCCGGGGCAGGTTATAGCGAAAAGGCCATCGCCTTTTTTCAATCTATAACCGAAGGTAGCGATGATTTGAGATTGAGAAGTACGGGAACTGAATCATACCTTAATTCCCAGGACCACCGAATTAAATCAGTAGTAGCATTTGCCCCCTGGGGCATGTCATATGGCGTATGGGATTCTTTAGGACTTTCAGGGATGAAAACGCCTACTCTTTTCGTAGCTGGAAGTGAGGATGACATATCTGGGTATGAGGATGGCACAAAAGCCATTTATGACGGCGCCCGGAATGCGAATCGATACTTGCTAACCTATGTAAATGCACGCCACAATGTTGCGCCAAACCCGGCACCACCTGAAAGCATGGAAGAGGGATTACACATTGATGAATATTTACGATACTCCGATTCCGTATGGGATCAAAGAAGGATCAATAATATTAACCAACACTTTGTAACGGCTTTTTTGGGCATTCACCTGAAAGACATTGATTACAACGAATACCTTAACCTCAGTCAAAACGCCAATGACGGAGTTTGGAAGGGATTTAAACCTCGAACTGCCGTCGGCCTGGAACTAATGCACAAAGAAGCCAGAATGAAATAAGATCAATCCACAACCTTGCGAGTTCATCAATTGGTAATTTCAGGGTAAAAAATCAATTGATCCTGGTTTCGTGAACATGTATCCACTCCAAGTGGTTTACCTTCAGCACTTTTAAATGAAATTTAAGGCCAGAGTATTTATGCCGTTCAGCGCATTTAGATTTAGCTTTTGATTATGACTATCGATATTGCGACTATAATTAAATATGGTAATCTTGAAATATCTCCTCTGCTTTACATTATTAATTCCTTCATGGCTAACCTATGGCCAAACTGTTCAAAATCTCTCGGACCTAAAGATCGAAGATATCATGAAAGGTGAGCGATTCGTTGGGTACTCACCTACAGACATCTTTTGGGGCGAGGACAATGAAACCATCTATTTCAGATGGAATCCGGAATTGGATACCTTGAAGAGTTGGTATAAGGTAGGATCTACTGGACAAGCACCCCAAAAAGTAAGCCTTGAAGAACAGAAAAGTTTTGTTCCCGGCGGTCAATACAATCGGGATAGAAACAAAAAAGTCAGCGTTCGGCAAGGTGACATCATTTTATTGAATCTCGAAACTAAAGCCCAGACATCTATCACCAATACAGTCGTGACAGAAAAGAATCCAACGTTTTCAGGAGATCAAAAAGACATCATTTATGAAAGCAACGACAACCTGTTTGCCTGGAATATAAGTTCCGGGTCGACCACGCAGCTCACGGATTTCAGAAAGGGCAAAAAGAAAGAAGACAAAAAGGAAAGCCAGGAAGAGTGGCTGGAAAATGACCAACTCGCTTATTTCGATATACTTGAACAACGAAAGAAAACCGCTGAATTAACAGAGAAACTAAACGAGGAGCTACAACCCAAAAGACCCTTGGAGATCTATTACAGTAAAAAAAGCATTGATGATATCAAGGCAAGCCCTGATTTAAATTTCATCACCTTTCGGATAACGGAAAAGGCATCTCCAAAAGCCACCATCGTACCAGATTATGTTACGCAATCGGGATATACAATAGACCTTAATGCCCGATCGAAAGTTGGTAGCCCCCAGGACATCCATATGATGGCCATCTACAATGTAGCTCAAGACACGTTTTACCTTGTAAATACAAAGAACATTCCGGGAATTTTTGATAAACCGGAATTTTTAAAGGACTACCATACTGGAGATACACCTTATAAGGAACAATATGATGAACCAAGAGAGGTGATGATCCTAAGTCCAATTTATTCGAAAGACAGTAAAGCCTTAGTTACCGTACTATCAACTGACAACAAAGACCGCTGGATTATGCAACTTGATTTAGCCACCGGTCAATTGAAATTGTTAGATAGGCAAAGGGATGAGGCTTGGATCAATGGCCCGGGTATTGGATATCGTTCGTTCTTCAATAATGGCAATACCGGGTGGTTGCCTGACAATGAGACTGTATGGTTTCAATCTGAAGAAACTGGTTATTCCCACTTGTATACCTTGAATATCAAATCCGCCAAAAAGAAGACGCTCACTTCTGGAAAATTCGAGATAAGAAACACCACACTGAGCAAAGATGGTAAATCCTTCTACCTCACGGCCAGTGCAGAGGGTCCCTTTGATTATCACTATTATCGACTCCCGGTTAAAGGGGGTAAAATGCGAAAAATAACGACAAAGTCTGGCAATCACCAGGTGGTACTTTCCCCCGACGAAAAGAAATTGGCCATCCGATATTCTTATAGTAATAGTCCTTGGGAACTATACACCATGTCAAACGAGGTAGGTGCACAATTGTCTCAGAAAACTTCTTCTACTACCGAAGACTTTGAAAATTACTCCTGGAGAGAGCCGGAAATAACCTGGTTCAAAGCAAGTGATGGTATAGAAGTTCCCGCGAGAGTGTACAAACCAGAACCCGGTAACAATAATGGAGCTGGAGTGATCTTCGTACATGGCGCCGGATACCTGCATAATGTACACAATTGGTGGAGTGGCTATTACCGCGAATTTATGTTTCACAATCTTTTGGCTGATAATGGCTACACGGTAATGGACATTGATTACCGAGGCAGCGATGGTTATGGCCGTGACTGGCGGACAGGAATTTACCGTTTTATGGGTGGTAAAGACCTAAGTGACCAGGTAGATGGAGCTAAATTTATGGTGGAAGAACTGGGAGTGGATACGGACAGAATTGGCATGTACGGTGGGTCATATGGGGGTTTTATAACTTTGATGGCTATGTTCACTTCCCCTGGGACTATCAAAAGTGGAGCAGCACTCAGGTCAGTAACTGATTGGGCTCATTACAATCACAGGTACACATCCAATATCCTGAATACACCTCAGGAAGACAGTATCGCCTATTACAAGAGTTCTCCAATATATCATGCTGAGGGACTTGAAGGAAACCTGCTAATACTCCATGGCATGGTGGATACTAATGTTCATTTCCAGGATGTGGTTCGACTTTCGCAACGATTGATAGAACTGGGTAAGGACAACTGGGAATTTGCAGTCTTCCCTATGGAGAGTCATGGGTTTGTAGAGCCCAGTAGCTGGACCGATGAGTACAAACGGATCTTCAAACTGTTCCAGAATACTCTCAGAGAATAAAGTTATCCATCAATCCACGTCTCATGGACATGTAGCCATTCAACACCGTTCGGATTACCTTCTTTACTCTTAAACAAAGCTGAGCTCCTGCGCTTTTGTGCATCATTTTCAGACGGACCTTGCCATTCCTCATAGGTCACCAAACAGATGCCCTGCCCTATCATTTGCCCCTCAAAATTTTTAATAAAGATTTTCAAAGGGGGCTCCTTGTCTTTCCACGCTCCATAAGCACTTTTAAGGCCATTCAACAACTGATCCTTCGGTGACATTTTTGCACTTGGTGGGATAATTCTAAACTTGTCCCCCAGGACATCTGAAAATCGGCTAAACGAATTGTTATCATCAGAAATTTTGGCGTTAAACCAATTTTCAAAAAACAGATGAAGCGCATCCACCTCTTGCTGACATTGTTCAATCATTGATATGAGCATAGTTATACCTTTTGCTCGAATTTAATGTTAATCTGTATTAACTGTATTAATTTTTGGAGCCTATAAGGCATTTAACGAACTTCCAATTTTATTAACCGATGAGAACAAAGAATATAACCAACGGATTACTCATCGTCCTGCTAAGTATTAGTAGTTTACTCAAATTAGGAAAATTTCCTGGAAGCGGTATTGTGTTGGTCGCCTTCTTTATCATATTCTCAGGAGCTCTATTTGTCGAATTAAGTAGACACGCAGAAACTCCAGAGAATAACGGGAAAGTTACGGTGTACATATCGTCCATAATAATCATAATCTTTATTGCATTTCTTTGGTTTAAAATTCTTCAATTACAAGGAGCTCCAATACTTGGGTTAATAGCTGTTCCGGCAATGTGTTTATTCTTTCCAGCCATGTCCATTTATTTTTTCGGTATTGGTAGTAAGGCTAGTAAAAATGGCCTAATTCAATTCTTACAGTACAAACAAGCCTACCTGAACAAAGCAGCCTTGCTCATAATTGCTTTCGCGGTGATTTTAGACTATGAGTTTCTCCTTTTTCGAACAAGCAGTTTTTTGGCAGTGCTATTTCTTATTTTTGGTATTACACTAATAGGCCTAATTATCTTCGGAGGCACGTGGACATATTACACAAGAAGTGATCCCAAATTCAAAAAATATCTGCTGCTGATAAGCAGCTCGATGGCCCTTGTCATGTTCCTGATCCCAATCTTAGGCCGGAACTATGTTGACCAATTAATAGGCAATGTCGCGGCTTATGGCGCATTCCTGATTTATATTATTATCATCATAGTTCATTATGCCAGCCATTCACTATCAACCAATAAAAAACCCCTGATAATCATTAGCTCCCTACTACTTTTATACACTATATTCAAATTTGGTATCAATATGCAGTTGATCCAATTGCCCAATTTCCTTAGGAGCAATGTCGGTTTGAATATTGCACTTCTCTTAACATTCACTGCTCTCATGATTGGTTTCAGGAAAGAACATCATTTTAAATGGTTAATGATATTGACTATTGTCAGCCACTTATTC